>JAGAAH010000117.1 GCA_017615375.1 Lachnospiraceae bacterium
AGAGCTTCATGAAGTAACAATTGGCGAAGACGTAATGGGATATATCATGGACATTATTGAGAAGACAAGAACGGAAGCACTTCTTAGTAATGGCGTATCTACCCGTGGTGGAATCGCACTTGTTAAGGCAGCTAAGGTAACAGCAGCTATGGAAGGCAGAGATTACGTAATTCCGGAAGATATTAAGAAAGAAGCAGTTGCAGTTCTTGCACATAGAGTAGCATCCGCTACAAGCTCAAGCTTAAATGCAGAGAAGTACTTGAAAGAACTTGTTGAGAAGGTAGTAGTTCCGCTTGAGAAGTAGGAGAATGTAATATAAGGAGACGAATATGGTAGGATTAATATGCATTGCCATAGTAGTAATACTTATACTTGAATATAGCCTCGCGAAAAGGCTCGTTCCTTATGTGGTATACAAATCAAAGCTTGAAAAATCCTTATTTGAGCCGGGCGAGAAGATAGAGATGACGAGCGACATCCTTAATTATAATAAGATTCTGGTTCCGTTCGTCAGGATACGTGAATATCTTCCGCCCGAGATAGATATTTTAAGCGACACCAGAGACGTATACACGGGAACACTTTGGCAGACAATCGAGAAGACAATTACCATTAAAGCCAAAGAGAGATTGTCCAGACACGAGGTTTTCAGTCTTCATAGAAGAGGCACCTATAATTTCGGCGACTACGAGATAAGTGTCGGTGATATCTTCGGATTAAGAGAGTCGACCGTTTTCGGTACGATACCGCATACGGTATACATAATGCCGGAGAGAGCCGAGAATCAGGAATTGAAAGAAATCGTTGAGGGATTTATAGGGGATATATCCGTAAGACGATTCATTATGGAAGATCCGATTCTTACCATCGGATTTAATGATTACACGGGCCGCGAGCCTATGAAGGACATTTCGTGGATAAGAACGGCAGTAGCCAATAAGCTCCAGGTCAAGAAGTATGACTATACTACGGACATTAACGTAACGGTCATGCTTAACTGTGACGGACTCGGGGAAGAGGAGCTTGAAGAGTGCTACAGTATTACCAGAATGGTTGTAGAAAAGCTCGAAAACGCCAAGATTCCGTATGCTTTTAGAACCAACGGTATGTTATTCGGTCCGACCGGACATCTTGAGTATGTGCCGAAGGGACTTGGGGATAATCATTTGAAAGAGATACTCTTTGGTCTTGCAACCGCGCAGGATAACAGAGCATATTCTTTCACGTCACTTGTAGAGAAGGTTATTAAAGAGAGAAAGCAGAATGAGAACTATTTCCTTATTACGAGAAGACTCGATAAGGAAGGACAGGCTGCGTTTTCTAAGTTGCAGCGAAGCTGTGACGGTGAGATAGGGATAATTACAGCGGGGGGAATGGCAGTATGACACTGGTCTATTACTTGAAGGATGTTGCCATACTATGTTTTTATTTTTCGTTTATTAAAGCCAATAGTGTGGCTGTTCCAAACACAATTAATTACATACCCGTCATTTTAATAATGGCGTTAGGTCCAATCCTTTCTAAGATTTTATATGCGCGTTACAGGGAAGAGACACGTTATCTCGGGTTGATACCGATTGCAGTATCGTTTCTTGTATCCGAGATAACACCGGCAAATGTGCTGCTGGTCCTTCCTGTCGCTGTATATAGTATTGTATTGGTAATTAAGAAGTTTAAAGAACTTGAATATTATTCATATGTCAAATTGTTTCGTGCGTTACTTATATGCGGCGGAGGGTTCACTATCCTCTTTACGATTATGGCGTTCTTTACGCAATGGGAAATGCGCGAGCACGTAATAGGAACGTTATATTTTGCGGCATTTGTCATAATCGGTATGATAGTTGCCCGTAGACTTCGAATGATTACGGACAGAGTCAGGAAAGATACTTTTAAAAGTTTAATATATATAGCGGCAGCAACAGGATTATTATCATTAGTCGGTGTAATATACAGGTTTTTCTCGGAATCAATTAATGCAGGCATAAGATATGCACTCATGTATTTGCTTATTCCGTTTGGATACTTAAATGAGAAGTGGTCCGAGATGATGAAAGACGCAGGCAAAATGCCGGCGACCGTTGCGACAGGTAATGCCGCTATTCAGGTTAATATGGAATTTACAGGAGGCACGACGCTGCAGGAAGATATGCTTAATTCCGGTTATACGCTTCCGTTTAATGAAATAATAATCGGAATGACGGTTATTCTTCTCGGTGTAGTACTTTTCTTTGTTATAAGACAATTAAGCGTAAGAGGTCATAAGGGAAACAGAGACGAGTATGAAAGCTATAAGGTGGTCAAGACAAAGAAGAAAAAGCAATATGATCATTCACCGAATAGCGAGAAGATAAGAAAGGTATACCGGCAGTTCCTTGCAGCAATGCACACAAGAGGAATTGTAGTAACGAATGCCATGACATCCGAGGAAATCCTGGGAATTCTCACGGATAACTTAAATTACGAGGCAGCAGTCGCATTAAGAAATGTCTATATTCACGCCAGATATGATGAATACGGCGAGATAACCAACGAAGAAGTGACACTTGCAAAAGAAGCCATTAAAAGACTTTCATTATAGCTTACGTAGAAACCGGCTCAGTATGAGCCGGTTTTTTAGTAAGCTATATTAATAAGTCCTCTATATTGCATCCTATTGCATGCGCAAGATTTAGAACAACTTCGCTACCTGCTTTGGAAATGTCATTTTGTCCTTGCTCATATAGTTGAATCATGCGGAGTGTGACGGAAGAAGAATCGCTTAGTTGCTTTTGCGTCATTCCGGCATATAAGCGTAAGCGCTTAAGCATATGAGCAGTTCTTTCTGATTCAAGTAATCCGTCTATGCGTTCTAAGAACACTTCGAGATCTGCTTCGTGTAGAACGTACATATCTACGACACGGGATAGAGTTATCCCGGATAAATCCAATTGCTCATAAGAAATCATGCGTCTCCATTGATAGTAAGCAAGGCTCCATCCGGCCCAGTAATAAGGGCTCCTGTCGTATTTTGGTGTGCCCTCCGGGTAATAGAAGATGCCTTCGGATTCGTATTTTAAGGCGGCGTATAACTCTTGACCGGACATTCCGATAAGGTACTTGGGATTTGCATTAAACAGTTCTTTGGCAAGAGCAGACCTTGCGAAAGTTTCCCAGAAAGAATCCGGGTCTTCATTTGCATCTATAATAGCATATTCAAACATTTCGCCGAGAGTATTTTGTGCATCATTTAGATAACTCTCTTCGTATAAGTTCATTAAGTTCACCTCGATTACATCTCATGATATCAATTAAGAAAAGTCCGTCTGTTACTTGTTCGTTGCGCATAGTTGCAAAGTTTTCACGTGCGGTTCGGTCTCTTTTAAGTCTTTTTGGGTAATAGATTTGCTTTGAGACGGAATAGGAATTAACATATTTAAGTTGCTTAAAAGCATTTGCGCTTTTTAATACCAGCTGCTCACCCAGGTCACCTAACTTCATAGCGCGATTCAACTGTGAGAGTGAAATTTCGTTACCTAGGAAAGCGTTGGCAAAAGAAAAGTATGAGTCATCTGCCCGATAGCCGACAATAATATCTGCTGATGCATACTCCGGTAGGAAATTCGTAAGTAAGAATTTATAGCCTTCTTTTTTTATTGGAGAATTAAGTGAAAAAGTTCGGTTCTCAAGCAATATTGCAAGCCAGTTGAGAATATGATATTGGTTATCCGTTAACGAAAATTTTGTAAGAGAAGTTATATCAAGATCATATTCATTGACAAATCCGTTATGTTCTTTGCTACAGGCCCATTCTGCAGCCAGGTCATAATGGGCTGTGCAGTAGAACCCCAAACCGTAATCATTCTTATGATTTCCAAGGCCATATGTTGGCAAGGGAATCTTATGTATTGAACCATGATATAATTGCATAGCACTCTCCTTGTATCGCTATAACGATACAGACATTATATCGATAGAGCGATACATTGTCAAGGGTATCTTTTCTAAGTCCAATTTATTCTTGACTTTCACCCGCAGATTACATATAATCTCAATATGTTAAATGCTATGAAAAGAACAAGTAGCTGATAATCTAAGATTCCAGAGAGAAGTCGGGTGGTGCGAGGCTTAATCTTACTATCGGTGAATACATCTTGGAGCAGCCAACCGAAGGGAAACTGTGTAGGCTTGGACGGGGCGCCCGTTACAGCGAAGTGTCAAGTACACACTAAGGCATATATCGCGAGATATATGTGAAAAAAGGTGGTAACACGAAGATAATTCGTCCTTTTGTCTAATATGGCAAAAGGACTTTTCTTTTGCCAAGATTTCGATGCAGGAGGAAAAGAAAATGCAGATTTATGAAGAGCTTAAGGAGCGCGGACTAATTGCTCAGGTAACAGATGAAAAAGAGGTCCATGACCTCATTAACGCAGGTAAAGCGACATTCTATATCGGATTCGACTGTACGGCAGATAGCTTAACAGCCGGACACTTTATGGCGCTTACCCTTATGAAGAGATTACAGCAGGCAGGCAATAAGCCGATAGC
>JAGAAH010000015.1 GCA_017615375.1 Lachnospiraceae bacterium
GATGACTTTTAATGTTTTCAACGATATACTTAATATCTTCCGGATCGGTAATATAGAAATGAGTACCTGTATTTCCGTCCCTTACTTCAATTGAAGCTACGTCTTCTGTCTTGATAAATCTGCCGAATCTTTTCGGAAGAAAATACCAGATTACCGGAAGTATAATCACCGCCGCAATTACAATTATAATGATTATGTTTTTCTTTTTCATAACTCGTGCCTCCTTAGTATGTTATAACATATATATAATAAATGTTCCTATTTGTCAATAAATGGCATAAATTAGAAAAAATGTTGCTTTTCAATTTCAAGAGTAGTATAGTACATTACTAAATAACTCGAACAATAGAGGTGATTGCAATGCATAGCTATAAGGATTTTGAAGTTAAAGTATGATTCCGGCATTTTTTACCTGCCTTAAGGAAACAGATGAACCAATAGGATTTGCCGGAATAAAAGAGATAGAAGAAGGCGTATATGAGTACATTGCTTTAAATTATACATTATATAATCCTGAATATAGATAGGAAGCAAGCTTTGGTGTATAATAATATGGAATGATGAACGCATTCAAGTCGTTCAAGCCATAGGAGGAAGATTTATGAGAGAGTCAAAGAAGAACCGCGAGGCGATAGAACTCGCGAAGCTTAAGATACTGCAGGAAGCGAAGAAGCCGGCATGTTATCTTGGCATAGTTATGGTTGTGCTTACCATCGTCTATATAGTCGATGAGATTACATCCAGTATGAATTCGGCAATGCAGCCGTACATTTTATTCGATTTATTCAATATAACATCAAGAGATGTTAATTCGGAACTTTATAAGCATGCGATTAACGTAATCGCGCCGCTTTCCATGTTGTCGACTTTTCTTCTTATAGTAACCCCGTTCTATAAGGCACTTGCCGACAGATTCGGTCGAAGAATATTCCTTATGATTAATACCATGGGAATGGGTGTCGGAATGCTCATCGTCATGATGTCATCCGCAGTATGGCAGTATATCATCGGTGTATTCGTAATGTCATTCTTCACCCCTAACGATATGCAGGTGCTCTACATTATGGAAGTAGCTCCTAAGGAAAAGCGCGCGACCTATAGTTTTATTGCAAAAGGAATCGCCCTTATGAGCGCATCTTTAATCGGAGTTTTTTCCAAGATATTCTTAAAAGAAGAACTTATGCATAGCTGGAAGAATGTATATTTCATCCCGGTTGTGCTTGCACTTGTAATCGGATTCGCCTGCGTATTCTTTGTTAAAGAGACACCGGTATTCTTGGATCAGCGAATCGCATATCTTTCACTTACGGAAGAAGAAAGAAAGGCCAAGAAAGAGGAAGAAAAGAAGAATAACACATCCGAAAACGGCGGCGTTATTAACGCGCTTAAGTTCATCTTCACCAATAAACAGTTAAGATGGATACTTATCGCAGGTTTCATTTTCTTTGTCACAACCGTATATACATCATATTATGCAACTGTCCTTGAAGGTGCGATGAGTACAAACGGAGTTGCAACCGCAATGATTATATTCCCGCTTGCAAACGGAATAATGACAATTGTTTCCGGATTCATCTCGGACCGTATCGGCAGAAAAAAAGCATGTATAACGCTTGGTGCAATTACACTTCTTGCACTTCTCGTATTTATATTTGCATGTCGCGCAGGCCTTGGTCCTGTTGTTGCGGGAATTGCATACGGAATATCAATCGGCGGATTATGGTCAATGTCTGATACGATAATTCTTACAATGCCTGCGGAATCTACACCATCCGGAATGAGAGCATCGGTTATGGGCACGATTTCCGTACTTATCGGAGCCGGAATGTTCGTGGGACAGGGATTATTCATTCTTTGTCAGAATTTCATGCCGATGGACATGGTATTCCTTATCATAAGCGTACCGTTTATGGCGCTTTCATTATTTATTATAATGGCAAAGGTAAAGGAAACAAAGGACGTAGACCTCGAGAATATTACTGCAGATACATATAAGTAAGGTAAGACATGCTACACGATAAGGATATTAGAGAGCCGCTTTTCGATTATATCGACGAAGTCTTCGGTAAGACCAGAGTCATGGAAGAAAAAATGATGGGAAAGTCAAGAGCCGACGTAATAATGGTAATAGAAGACGCCGTTGTTGGAATCGAGATTAAATCGGATGCGGATACATATACGAGACTTAAGACGCAAATTAAAGATTATGACCGTTATTTTGATTATAATTTCATAGTGATCGGAACCGCGCATGCAATGCATGTAAAAGAGCATGTTCCGGAACACTGGGGAATAATAACCGTCGAAGAAGTTGACGGAAAGCCGGACTTTTATATGTATAGAGAAGCTATACTTAATGACAAAGCCGAGATACTTAAGAAAATGGAACTACTTTGGAGACCGGAACTTGCGATGTTGCAGGAAAAGTACGGAATGCCGAAGTACGCGAATCTTGGCAAAGATAAGGTCCGCGCCAAGATAGTCGCGTTTATGGAAGAAAACCTTAATACTCTTAATCACGATATAAGTGAACTCCTCTTCGAACGCGATTACGAGCAAATGCTTGCCGATATCGCAGCATACCGCAAGGCATTAAATCCCCGCCGCCGCGGCCCGAAGAAGAGGACAAGCGTAAGAAGAACGCGTAAACGTAGTGAATAATAAAAATACAGCCGGCACCAAGTAATAATATAACATAACGTAGCGCTTAATGAATACAAGTAAGCATAGCAAGTCGAGCAAACTGTTTGAGCCATCTCGCAATATAAAGCGAGATGAGCGAGTTTTGCGAGACGCACGCTTGATTATGCTTACGCAGTATGAATTTAGCAACGAAGTTATAGTTATATAATTACTTGGTGCCGGCTGTATATATATAATAATTACTGTATCGCTTCAAGCACGCGGTCAAGTATCGCCCCAATCGTCATCTGCGATAACCCTTCCCCGATATTCAGCGCAAAATTCGTTCCGTTATATTCAAAAGTATATACCGTTACGCCCTCATCTTCGACAAACCCACATTCCAAATCCATATTACCCATATCCGTATTGACGGTAACCGTATACGGATCTTTTATTTCAGAGCTTTTATAACCGGAAAGAGAAGAAACGTAATCGTTAACCCTCGTCATTTTTAATACGCAGATGGTATCATATCCGTTAACCGAAGTCATTACAAAAGAAATCTCGCCAACGGCACCGTTTAAAATCGAGAGAGTTGCATCTTCGGCAATAATCGTAGAATCAATCTTGATTCCGAGCTCATCCATAAATTCGGAAGAATCACTTATTTCCACGATAGCCATATCCTCTTCTGCAATAATATCGTTATTTGAAGTATCGAGATCAGGCTGCTTATTTACAGGCTCTTTCTTGCCACAACCCATAAGAATAAGCGCGAGAACAATCAATAACAAAAATTTCTTCAAAAGAATCGCCTCCTTAAAAATACAAGACATATTTTATCATAAAATCAAATATAAGTCATCCGAACTTCCTTGTAAAATTAAGTATAATATGTGTTATACTTAATATATATAAGCCTACGGGCGAAAACGGAATAGAGGAAAAGAAAATGTCAAAGCAACAAATCTCACAATTCGACAAAATGACTAAAACGCCGATACCAAAGCTTATCATCATGCTTTCGATACCGACGATAATCTCAATGTTGGTTTCCAACATATATAACCTGGTAGATACAAAATTCGTAGGAAAACTCGGAACTTCGGCATCCGGCGCGGTCGGAATCGTATTCGGATATATGGCAATATTGCAGGCCATAGGATTCTTATTCGGACAAGGTTCCGGCTCAATTATGTCCAGACAATTAGGAAAGCAGGATACGGAAAGAGCGAGTAGAACCGCATCGACCGGATTTTTCTATTCATTCATCTGTTCATTAATAATCGGAATAATAAGTATATTTATTCTCGATGATTTGATAATGTTCTTGGGAAGTACGAAAACAATTGCACCGTACGCCAAGACATACATTACGTTTATTATAGCAGCAGCCCCATTCGTATCATCGTCATTCACCCTTAATAACTTGTTAAGATACGAAGGCAAGGCGGTTTTCGGAATGGCAGGAATGATGACCGGCGCGATTTTAAATATCGGCGGCGATTATCTTTTCATGTTTAAGCTTAATATGGGAATCGCCGGCGCGGGACTTTCAACCGCAATTTCACAGGTAATAGGATTTATCATATTGCTGACCGCATTCTTAAGACATAAGACGCAGTGCACGTTGTCACTCAGATATGTTTACTTTGACATTAAACCTATTGCCAATATTATGGCGACGGGTTTCCCGAGTTTACTTCGCCAGGCACTTAACAGCATAAGTACAATCATACTTAATACCGAAGCAAGAGTATACGGCGACAGCGCGGTTGCGGCAATGAGCATCGTATCGCGTGTAGGATTCTTCGTATTTGCAGTTGCAATCGGAATCGGACAGGGCTTCCAGCCGGTATCCGCATTTAACTATGGCGCAGGTAAGTACGACCGTGTCAGAAAAGCATTCTTTACCACAATGGCGCTTGCGGAAGCAACCATAATAGCCTTTAGCCTTGCGGTATTTTTTAACGCAAGCAATATCGTATGGCGTTTCCGTGAAGATATGGACGTAGTCAGAGTAGGAACAAGAGCGCTTAAGCTATATGTGCTTGCACAGCTTACGCTTCCGCCTTCGATGTCATGCGAGATGCTGTATCAGAGTACGGGAAGAAAGCTTGGAGCGTCTTTAATGTCAGCAATGCGTAATGGAATCTTCTTCATTCCGGCCTTGCTTATTTTGTCACATGTACGAGGACTTGCAGGAATACAGGAGGCACAGCCTTTGGCATTTGTAATTGCATTACCGTTCTCGATAATGTTTGCAATAATATATTTTAAGAAATACGGTGAAAAAGCGCAGGCCGAAAGGGCAGAAAGAGCGCTTAGATAGGATGATATATTGAATAATATCGTAATGGGAATCTTGGCGCATGTAGATGCGGGTAAGACGACACTTTCCGAGTGTCTTCTTTACCATGCCAATGTCATCAGAACCATGGGCAGAGTCGATAAGAAAGATGCCTACCTTGATACGGATGAAGCCGAGAAGATGCGCGGAATTACAATCTATTCAAAACAGGCGGAGCTTACATTAAACGGGCAGAGCTTCACCCTTCTTGATACGCCGGGACATGTCGATTTCTCACCGGAGACGGAGAGAGTATTGAATGTCCTGGATATTTGTATACTCGTAATTTCTGCGGCATCCGGAGTTCAGTCTCATACGAAGACTTTATGGAAGCTTCTTCGCACATACAATGTCCCGACGATAATCTTTGTTAATAAGACGGATCAGGAAGGTACGGATAAAAGCGCCGTATTAAGGAATATTAAGGCGGATCTTTCTGTAGATGCGGAATCTTTTTATGATGGTGACAAGATTTCGAAGGAATTTATCGAGATGGCAGCAGCAACGGATGAGAAGATGCTTTCAAAGTATCTTGAATCCGATACGCTTGACGATGCTGACATAGCAGAGCTTTTTGCAAAAGGAAAGGTATTCCCGGTATTTTACGGAAGCGCATTAAAGGATATAGATGTAGATAAACTTATATCGGGAATTACGATGTTATCGCCGACCGGTAAATACGGCGATACCTTCGGCGCAAGAGTTTTCAAGATAACAAGAGATGAGGCGGGAAACCGCTTGACACATATCAAAGTTACCGGCGGGAATCTTAAGTTAAAGGATGTAATTTCAGGTCATACCCGTGAGGGCGAAGAGTATTCCGTTAAAGTCAACAGAATCTATATCTGTTCGGGCGCGGGTAAGAAAGAAGTTACGGAAGTAAACGCCGGAGATATCTGTACCTTATACGGAATCGAAGAAACATTCATCGGAGCGGGACTCGGATTTGAGAAAAACGAATATGCCGAAATGCTAATTCCCGTTATCGATTATGCCGTTCGATATGAGAGTACGGTGGATAAAGTTAAAGTATATTCTTACCTTAAGACATTAGAGGAAGAAGAGCCGGCATTACACGTTAACTTTGACGAAGAGACGGGCGAGATTACGGTATCCCTCATGGGAGAAGTGCAGATAGAAATCTTAAAGGAAACGGTGAAAAAGCGCTTTTTAATCAATATTGATTTTGGCGCGGGTAAAATCCTTTATAAAGAGACGATTAAGAATAAGGTTGAAGGAGTGGGACATTTCGAGCCGCTTCGTCACTACGCGGAAGTGCATCTTTTAATGGAGCCGCAGCCAAGAGGCTCTGGACTTATATTTGATACGATTGCAGACGAGGATTATCTTGCAAGAAACTGGCAGCGTCTTATACTTACGCACCTTGAAGAACGTGTGCATAAAGGAGTTTTGACAGGTTCGCCGATAACCGATATGAAGATTACGCTTATATCGGGCAAAGCGCATCTTAAGCATACCGAGGGCGGAGATTTTAGACAGGCGACCTATAGAGCAATTCGTATGGGACTTATGTGTGCGGAATCAGAATTGCTTGAGCCATACTATAAATTTACGGTAGAAGTGCCAAGTGATGCTGTAGGACGCGTTATGACGGTACTTAACGAGAGATTTGCAACCTTCGGAAGTCCGATTAACATCGGAGATACCTCGATAATAGAAGGAACCGGACCTGTAAGTACATTGAACGGTCTTCAGATGGAGATTAATAAGTTTACAAGCGGGCTCGGAACTTTTACTGCGGTAGTTTCAGGATACGACAGGTGCCATAACGCCGAGGAAGTGCTCGAAGCACGTGGATACGATCCCGACAGCGATATGAGAAATCCGTCATCTTCGGTATTCTGTATGCATGGCGCAGGAGCCGTTATTCCTTGGAATGAAGTCAAAGATTATATGCATATACCATTTATGATAGAATATGAAAATGACGCCTTATTTGACTTAAAACCGCTCGAAAAACCAAAGACCGAGCAATTATCTCCAGAAGAGGAAGAAAAGCAATTAAAACAGATTTTCGAAAGCGCATACGGTACTATAAAAACCAAGTTCGACGTAGATTATATAGATAATGATAAAGTGACTTATGCATGGAACGGACGGGCCAAGGCAAGACCGGAAAAAGGCCCGGTGCGACGCGAAAAGCCGGAAGACTATGATTATGAAAAAGAGGCAAGGCATAAGCATGGTACCGATAGTGTAAAGAAAGATAAGTATCTTCTTGTGGATGGCTACAACGTCATATTCGCGTGGCCGGAATTAAACGATATGGCACGCAACAATATGGACGGAGCCAGAACTTTATTACAGGACATTTTATGTGATTATCAGGGCTTTACGGGTGTTAAAGCAATCGTGGTATACGATGCCTATAAGGTTTCATCGCATAAGGCAGAGATAGATGAATATCGCAACATACACGTTGTATTTACCGCAACGGCACAGACAGCGGATGCTTACATAGAGCGTTGCGCGTATGAGATGAGTACCGAGCACGACGTAACGTGCGCAACTTCAGACGGTCTTGAGCAGGTTATAATAGTTGGCGCGGGATGCCGTTTAATATCTTCAAGAGAGCTTAAAACCGAAGTAGAACGCGTAAAGCGGGAAAGCCTTGAAGACTATAATGATAAAAAAGTCGGAACAGCCATAAAAGAAAGGTTGAAAATGCCGGAAAGTTTGTTATAATAGATACCAATTAATTTACGGATTTTCGAGGTGAGAATTATGGGAAAGATAATACTTACGGGCGACCGCCCTACGGGACGCTTACATATCGGTCATTATGTAGGATCCTTAAGAAATAGAGTAGAATTACAAAACAGCGGCAAGTTTGATGAGATATTTATCATGATTGCCGATGCACAGGCCCTTACGGATAATGCGGATAATCCTGAGAAGATAAGAGAGAATATAATCGAGGTTGCACTCGATTATCTTTCGGCAGGACTTGACCCGGAAAAATGCCATATATTTATACAGTCACAGATTTCTGAGCTTACAGAGCTTTCGTTTTATTATATGAATCTTGTAACGGTTGCAAGATTACAGCGTAATCCCACCGTTAAGGCAGAGATTGCACAGAAGAACTTTGAATTAAGCCTTCCGGTCGGATTCTTTACATATCCGATAAGCCAGGCAGCAGATATAACCTTGTTTAAGGCAGATACGGTGCCGGTCGGTGAAGACCAGCTTCCGATGATAGAGCAGACCCGTGAGATTGTAAGAAGCTTCGGCAATATCTACGGCGAAGGAATATTGGTTGAGCCAACCGCGCTAATTCCTACGAATAAGGCATGCCATCGC
>JAGAAH010000118.1 GCA_017615375.1 Lachnospiraceae bacterium
AGGATCCTTAATCGGGAATCTGTCGGAACCGCAAAGTACGGTATGCTCTATAATGTGCGGTACACCGGTATGGTTTTCAGGTGGTGTTCTGAAACCGATACAAAAAACTTTGTTGTCATCATCATTCTCGAGTAAGCATACTCTCGCACCTGTCTTAACATGCTTAAGATATACACCCTTAGAATGAATACCCGGTAAATCTTCTTCTTTAACCAATTCGTACATTGGTAATCTCTTTAAATCTAACATTGTAACCCCCTTAAAATGGATATAAAAAAAGGCACGCTAAAACTAACGTGCCTTTATACTTTACTGCGCGTTCTCAGCCTTCTCTATTGCTGCGATTGCTGCTTTCTGCATAGGAATTCTGCAATTCTTGTTGTTACCGAATTCAACTATTACGGTATCTTCATCACTCATATCAATAAGAATTCCGTAGAATCCGCTGGTTGTAAGTACCGTATCACCTACTGCCATCTCTGAAAGCATCTGGTTCTTTCTCTTGGTTTCCTTCTGCTGTGGTCTGATCATCATAAAATACATAAGTGCAATCAAAGCCACTGTCATTATAACCATTCCGAGCCAGCTTCCGCTTCCTGCTCCGGTAGCTGCTGCATCTGCAAATATCATCATTATTCCTGTCCCTCCATATATATAGACTATGAAAATATAATACTAAAATATATTCACTTCTTCAAGAGAAAAGAATATAAAATATTTATAAACTACGCTTCTCCACGTGACATACTATCAAGCATCTCATTCTTAAATTTCTTATATTCTCCCCTATCGAGAGCATCTCTTATGCTCTCCATAAGGTGATTGTAGAAGTATAAGTTATGAAGAACGAGCAATCTCATTCCGAGCATCTCTTTTGCTTTAAGAAGATGTCTTATATAAGCTCTTGAATAACTTCTGCACGCAGGACAATTGCATCCTACTTCCAATGGTCTTTCGTCAAACTTATACTGCTCATTATTAAGATTAAGCTTACCAAACTTAGTATAAGCATGTCCGTGACGACCGTTTCTTGATGGGTATACGCAATCGAAGAAATCGATTCCCCTGTCAACCGCTTCCAATATATTGGCCGGTGTACCCACACCCATCAGGTAAGTCGGTTTATTCTGAGGAAGATACGGTACCACCTCATCAAGTACGTGATACATCTGCTCGTGAGTCTCTCCGACAGCAAGACCTCCTACCGCATATCCGTCAAGATCCATCTCTGCTATTCTCTTGGCATGCTCTATTCTTATATCATCATAGATTGCGCCCTGGTTAATTCCGAATAACCACTGATTCTTATTAATAGTATCTTCGCGTAAGTTGAGCTCTTTCATCTTAACACGGCATCTCTCAAGCCACCTCGTCGTTCTTGCAACAGAGTCTTCCACATACTTTCTCTCTGCAAGTGCCGGCGGACATTCATCGAATGCCATTGCGATTGTCGATGCAAGGTTTGACTGAATCTGCATTGACTCTTCAGGTCCCATGAATATCTTATGTCCGTCTATATGCGACTGGAATGTTACGCCTTCTTCTTCAATCTTACGAAGTCCTGTTAACGAAAATACCTGAAATCCGCCCGAATCCGTAAGAATCGGCTTATCCCAGTTCATGAACTTATGAAGTCCACCGAGCTTCTTTATCGCCTCGTCACCCGTTCTTACGTGTAAGTGATAGGTATTGCTAAGCTCTATCTGTGTTCCTATCTCTCTTAAATCATCCGTAGACACAGCACCCTTAATCGCAGCAACCGTTCCGACATTCATAAATACAGGTGTCTCTACGACACCGTGTACTGTCGTGACTCTTGCTCGCTTCGCGCGTCCTTCGGTCTTTAATAATTCATACATATCTTATTTCTTCTTTCCAAATCCAAAGATTCCTTTTATCTTCTTGATAAAAGCATCTGCCTTAAGTGCCATTTTAACGAGTCTTTTTCCTGCCATTATATCGTACTCGTTCTTTAAGTCATTATATTTACATTTATATTCCCAGATTCTCTTATCTGCCGCAAGCTTCTCGTTAATCTTGCCGATATAATCGTTCTCGATTTCCTTAAGGTTTTCCTCCATAAGAAGTCCTTCACCTACGATTGTCGGATAATAAGTCTCCATATGGATATGAAGCTTCTTCTTCACATCATCGAAGCCTCTGTACTCCATCTGCTTTGCTATTTCCTTCTCATACTTATATGCATACATTAATGCCGCATTAAGTATATGATTATTTAACGGCTCGGCATTGACGGAAATATTAAAGATAAGGTCCGTGAAACGTTTGACGTCAATCTCTCCGATTCTGTACGGTCTATATGGTCTATCCGCGAAGCTTCTCGTCATACCGATAACCTTATGTATATTAGGTCTGGCGGTAAGTAAGACGTTAAGCAGGCAAAGCTCCTTATATCCCGCATCAAAGATTCCGAGCTTCACTCCGTTAAATACGCTTTTCCTATATACCTTATTGCATAAGAAATCACCGTACGAAGTATAATCTGAAAGCTTACCTGCCGGTCTTATTAAAGAATCATATAAGAAAAGTTCGTTGCCCTCTCCGTTAAAAGCGCTTTTAACAGGCCAAGTTGCCTTGTCAGCCACAACTTCCTTGATTCCGAATAATGATACGTCAGCTCCAATATCCGCATTCTTAAAGGCCTGCTCATATGTATCAATATGAACTGTATCGCCTTCTTCAAGGAATGATACGAGACTTCCCGTAGCCTTGCTTAAGAACTCATCCATATCATTAGGATTATCGAGATCCTCTATTAATTCAACCGTAACACCCTTAGACTTATTAAGTGAATCGCGAGTTATCTTACGCTTCTCCTCGTCATGTCCGAAGATATATACCGAG
>JAGAAH010000119.1 GCA_017615375.1 Lachnospiraceae bacterium
AAGGCAAGGGAGAAATTTCCTGTATTAAAGGATAGAAGAGAAGATGAATGGTAAATAGAAAAGACCGCGACGATGTCGCGGCCTTTATTGTTATCTTGTAAAATTACTGCTCTTTTAAAGCCATTGCCTTAACGTGATTAAATGCAGTTCTTACTGCAGGAATGAGTAACACGATAACTGTTATTGCACCTTCTGCGTAGATGTATGCAGCGTTGTATGCCATGCTGTATACGATTGGATTCCATCCTTCCGGAGCCCACTCTGCGAAGAATACATATCCTGACAATACGCTGAAGAAGAATCTTCCTGTTATTGCGGTAAGGTATGCAAAGATGATTGCGTATTTACTCTTGCATTTTGTGAAGCAACCGGAAAGACCGAGAGCACCGAATGCGAAGATGTAATCGATGAGCATCTGCGGAATGCTTAAAATGTATGGATCAATCATAAGCTGTAATAAACCGTATGCAAAAGCTGTCGTAAGACCGGCACCAAGTCCGAACCAGTAGCCGATTACGGAGATGAAAAGCATACTGAACAAAGTGATTGAACCGCCCATCGGCATGTGATATACCTTGATGAACGAGGTTACAACGCCGAGTGCAAGTGCCATTGCAGCAAATGCAAGACGTGTGGTATCGAATGTTTTACGCTTGCTTAAAAGTGCGTTTCCGATAAGTAACAAAGCGATTGCCAGCAAAATAAGAGCTGTGTAGCCCGCAGTGGTAAGAAACTTATCACCGTCTGCGGTAGTACCGATAAAAAATGACATAAAAAAAGTCCTCCTATCTTTGCCGGGGGATTTTCTTCTATCGTGCTTTCCTACGCCGGTATTATCCGGTTCAGGTAATAAGGGTTGGTTAATAAACCATCTCAGCGATAAGCGCCCCTAGCAAATTATTAATTTGTAGTGTTTCACACAACTGTCATTATATTATTATTGAATTTCAAAATCAAGAGTTTTTCACATATTCTATAAGACTCTTTTTAAATACATTTATAAGCGGCGTTACGCCCTCTCCTTTACGTACGCATAATTTAAGCTTACGTTTTCTTGTCTTATCAAGCGCTTTTACCACGACATTATAGCGAAGAGGCGTTACGAGTAGCTCATAATCGAGGCAGACTCCGAGCCCTTTTTCTACCATGGAAAGCATTACGTTAACGTCGCTGACCTCATAGAGAAGTTTCGGGCGAACTTCGCTGTCGTCGAGGAATCTTTTAATATCGGTATCCAAGATTTCTTTTACGCGGATAACGTCTTCTTCTTCAAAAGCTTTGACCGGGAAGTGCTTTTTACTGCTGTATCTATTATCCTTAGGTATTATCGCAACCAAAGGGTCGCTTAGAAGATTCACCGAATCGTACTTTTCCGCAAG
Source organism: Lachnospiraceae bacterium (assembly GCA_017615375.1). Taxonomy (GTDB): domain Bacteria; phylum Bacillota; class Clostridia; order Lachnospirales; family Lachnospiraceae; genus XBB1006. The sequence continues at coordinate 1,380 of JAGAAH010000119.1, forward strand.
TGATTCGGGAAGTATGCATATGTCGATTTCTCCTCTTCGTAAAAGCTCTGCTATGTAGGTGTCTTCACCCTCGATTAATTCGACTTTGATATTCGGATAATCGACGGTGAATTTCTTAAGTACGCCCGGCATTATGTTGGCGGAGACACTCGGAGGTGCGCCGACTCTTATGTTACCGCTTGTTACACCGTGAAGAGCGGATATGGTGTAGTTTAATCTTGCGTAATCTTTGATGATACGGCGTACGTCAGGGAGAATTTCTTTGCCTTCCGCGGTAATCTCTACACCGTCATGGTTACGGAAAATCAGCGGAATTCCCCATTCTTTCTCAAGTTCGGAAATCATTTTGCTTATTGCAGACTGAGTGTATCCCATTTGCTTGGCTGCGCGTGAGACACTCTTTTCTTCTATTACTTTAATGAATGCATTATATCTTTGAATTCCCATATTTTTACCTATTCCTTTTTGGAATAATTATTATAAAAATTATTCGCTTTCATACTGGATATGTTTATTATATAATAGCCAGGTGTGCAAAAGCAACACGCTAGGAGGATATTTATGTTATTTAAGGGAAAAGAAACGGAAAAGAGACAGGCAACCCTCGGAGAATCACTTTTTTCATTGGGCTTTCTTGTTCTTTGCCTTGCTTTGGGAATTATTGTTTTCGGTGCGGATCCGCATATTCCGATGTTCATCGGTTCTTTCGGATGCGTTTTGGTCGCTTATCGTTTGGGATATAGATGGGGCGACATCGAAGGTTTTATGATGAAAGGAATCCAGAAGGTTATTCCTTCGCTTATAATCCTTATTGTTATCGGTATTCTTATCGGTATCTGGCTTGATGCCGGTGTGGTTCCGACAATGATTTATTACGGACTTAAGGTTCTTAAGCCGTCAATCTTCTATGTTGCGACGGTTATTATTTGTTCTATCACATCCGTTGCCACAGGTTCTTCTTGGGGAACCGTAGGTACCATGGGTGTTGCTTTAATGGGTATTGCATTAGGCCTTGACATGAGCCTTCCTATAACGGCAGGCGCAATCGTATCGGGCGCTTACTTCGGAGACAAGATGAGTCCTTTATCCGATACCACAAACCTTGCTCCTGCAATGGCAGGCTGCGATGTTATGACGGGAATCAGATTCATGATTCTTCCGACATCAATTTCTTATGCAATTACATTAGCAATCTTCTTTGTACTCGGTCTTGGTAATGTTAAGACAGGTGAAGATATGTCATCCGTTAAAGCTATTTCGGATTCGCTTGTTGCCAATTTCAATATAACACCGGTACATTTCCTTCCGGTAATAATCGTACTTGTGGCAGTTGCACTTAAGGTTCCTGCCGTTCCGGGAATTACGCTCGGAATCATAAGCGGTGCGATTATCGGAATTGTAACACAAAAAGATTGTACTTTTGCTTCACTTTTAAGCTGCGGTATGAACGGATATGATTGTGAGACAGGTTTTGAGACACTTGATAAGTTGCTTACAACCGGCGGTCTTATGAATATGATGTATTCATGCTCAATGGCGATAATCGCTATGATCTTCGGCGGTATCATGGAAGAGACCGGCCAGTTACAGGCAGTTGCAAACTTTATTACAAGAAAGATTAAAAAGCCTGCAGGACTTGTTACCGCAACAATGGCATCAAGCGTCGTTGCTAACGTAGTAATGGCAGACCAGTATATTTCATTAATCGTTCCGGGAAGAATGTATGCGTCAAAGTATAAGGATATGAAGGTTCATCCTGTATGCCTTGCAAACGCAATTGCATCATCGGGTGCCGTAACCTCCGTACTTGTTCCTTGGAATACTTGCGGACTTTATGTATCGTCGATTCTTGGAATCGGTGTAATGAAGTATCTCCCGTACGCATTCTTTAATTACCTTACACCGCTTGTGGTTTTGGTACTTGCTTACCTTAAGGTAACTGTAACGGACGAGCACGGAACGAGACTCTGCAACATTAAGAATAATGACGGCGATAATAACGGCAGCAATGATCAGAGTGACAGAAGAGTATACGTATAGATTTAATAAGCAGAAGCTTCGGTGTGTAAAAGCGCCGGAGCTTTTTTGTTGCATATTAACGAACAAATGTTCCTAAATCTATAGACATTAAATATTCAAGGTGTTATACTACAATAAGTGATGCGCGTGATTAAGGAGAAGAAGATGGACTTTAAGTTGCATTCGGAGTATAAGCCGACAGGCGACCAGCCGGAGGCTATAGAGAAGCTCGTACAGGGGTTCAAGGAAGGCAATCAGTTTGAGACTTTGCTTGGCGTTACCGGTTCGGGTAAAACTTTTACCATGGCAAATGTAATAGAGAAGCTTAACAAGCCGACGCTTATTATCAGTCATAATAAGACGTTGGCGGGTCAGTTATACTCTGAAATGAAGGAATTCTTCCCTGAAAATGCGGTTGAATACTTCGTGTCCTACTATGATTATTATCAGCCGGAGGCTTATGTTCCTTCGACGGATACCTATATAGAGAAGGACTCTTCAATTAACGAAGAGATTGATAAATTGCGTCTGTCTGCGACATCATCGTTATCGGAGCGGCGTGACGTTATTGTTGTTGCGTCCGTATCCTGTATATACGGCTTGGGAAGCCCGAAGGATTACCTTAACATGATGGTATCTTTACGTCCGGGAATGACAAAGGACAGAGATGAGGTCATAAAGGAACTTATTGAGATTCAATACGACAGAAACGAGATGGACTTTAAGCGAGGCACATTCCGTGTACGCGGGGATGTACTCGATATATTCCCGGCAGATTACAGCGACAGCGCCATCCGTGTAGAGTTTTTTGGCGATGAGATTGACAGGATTACAGAGATAGATGTGCTCACGGGCGAGATTAAGGCAGACCTTAATCACGTGGGTATCTTTCCGGCATCTCATTACGTAGTACCGCCTGAGAAGATTAATGAGGCTACGGAAGAGATACTTACTGAGCTTGACGAGCGGGTTAAATATTTTAAACACGAGGGCAAGCTTTTGGAAGCACAGCGAATCGCGGAACGTACGAACTTTGACGTAGAGATGATTAGAGAGACCGGAATTTGTTCCGGCATAGAGAATTATACGAGACAGTTGTCGGGATTAAAGCCGGGTGAACCACCATATACTTTGATGGATTATTTCCCGGAAGATTTCCTTATAATCGTGGATGAGTCGCATATTACTTTGCCGCAGGTAGGCGGTATGTACAGGGGTAACCTTGCACGTAAGACGACGCTTATAGATTACGGATTCAGACTACCGTCCGCAATGGATAATAGGCCGCTTTGTTTTGAAGAATTCGAAGGCAAGATTAATCAGATGCTTTTTGTATCTGCTACACCGTCTAAGTATGAAGAAGAACATGAATTGCTTCGAGCGGAGCAGATTCTCAGACCTACGGGATTGCTTGATCCCGAGATTTCAGTTCGCCCTATAGCAGGTCAGATTGATGATCTTTTATCCGAGATTAGGAAAGAGACCAAGGGCGGCAATAAAGTATTGGTTACGACATTAACCAAGAAGATGGCGGAAGATTTGACGTCATACTTACGAGAAGCGGGTGTTAAGGTTAAGTACCTGCATTCTGATATAGATACTTTGGAGAGAGCCGAGATTATAAGAGATTTGCGACTTGGAGTATTTGATGTGCTTGTCGGAATCAACCTGCTTCGAGAAGGACTTGATATTCCCGAGATTTCGCTTGTTGCGATACTTGATGCGGATAAGGAAGGCTTCTTACGTTCGGAGACTTCGCTTATTCAGACTATAGGCCGTGCGGCACGTAACTCCGAAGGTCACGTTATAATGTATGCGGATAACATGACCGACTCCATGAAGAATGCAATTTCCGAGACCGAGCGGCGCCGTGCGATTCAGAAGGCTTATAACGAAGAACACGGAATTACGCCGACTACGATTAAGAAAGCAGTTCGCGATCTTATAAGCATCAGTAAAAAGGTTGCTGAAGAAGAGGCGAGATTCGTGCGTTCGCCTGAAGAGATGTCGATTGAAGAACTGGAGAAGTGCATTGAAGAAGTTAAGCTTAAGATGAACAGGGCGGCTGCGGATCTTAATTTCGAAGCGGCAGCAGAGCTTCGTGATAAGATGCTTTCTTTACGTAAGATGATAGAAGATATTAAGAACGATTAATTATAGAGGTTTTATATGAAGTCAGAACATAAGCTTATTAAGATAAGAGGAGCGAGAGAGCATAATCTTAAGAATGTTGACCTTGATATTCCGAGAGATGAGCTCGTCGTATTTACGGGACTCAGCGGTTCGGGCAAGTCTTCACTTGCATTTGATACGATATATGCGGAAGGTCAGAGAAGATATATGGAGTCATTGTCTTCTTACGCAAGACAGTTTTTAGGACAGATGGAGAAGCCGAAGGTTGAGAAGATTGAAGGCTTATCACCTGCCATATCCATAGACCAGAAGTCAACCAATCATAACCCGCGTTCGACGGTCGGTACGGTTACGGAAATCTATGATTATTTCAGATTGCTGTACGCACGTATCGGTGTTGTTCACTGTCCTGATTGCGGAAGAGTTATAAGTAAGCAGACAATCGACCAGATGGTAGACCAGGTTATGAGTTTACCTGAAGGAACCAAGATTCAGCTTCTCGCACCTGTTGTCAGAGGCCGTAAAGGTGAACATCAGAAGCTTTTTGAAAGAGCAAGAAAGAGCGGTTATGTGCGTGTAATCGTAGACGGTAATCTTTATGAGCTTACGGAAGACATTCCGCTTGATAAGAATATTAAGCATAATATCGAAATTGTTGTAGATAGATTAATAGTTAAGCCGGGAATCGAGAAGCGTCTTACGGACTCAATCGAGAACGTATTGGCGTTATCGGAAGGCTTACTTGCGGTAGATGTAATCGGTGATAAGCAGATGCTTTTCTCCGAATCTTTCTCATGCCCCGATTGCGGTATAAGTATACCTGAAGTAGAGCCGAGAAGTTTCTCGTTTAACAATCCTTTCGGCGCATGCCCTGAGTGTCTTGGCCTTGGATATAAGATGGATTTTGATCCGGACCTTATGATACCCGATAAGAGTCTTTCCATTAACGAGGGCGCCATTCAGGCGATGGGCTGGCTGTCTTCAAATGAAGAGAGAACTTTTACACACTGTTTGCTCGTGGCATTGGCTAAGGAATACAAGTTTTCACTTGATGTTCCTTTTAAGGATTTGCCGGAAGATATAGTAAATATGCTTCTTTACGGTTTTGACAGAGAGGTTCCCGTACACTATAAAGGCTATAGAGGCGAAGGCGTATATCCTACAAAGTTTGAGGGCCTTGTGCATAATGAGGAGCGTCGCTATAGAGAGACTGCGTCTGATACCATGAAGAAGGAATACGAGGAGTTTATGAGATTTACTCCTTGTACATGCTGTAACGGACAGAGATTAAAGCGTGAATCGCTTGCGGTAACCGTGGGTGATAAGAATATATACGAGACGACTTTAATGTCGGTTAAGGATTTGAGTAAGTATCTCAGTAGCCTTAACCTTACACATCAGCAGGAGCTTATCGGTG
>JAGAAH010000120.1 GCA_017615375.1 Lachnospiraceae bacterium
ACTTGTCTGATTCTGCAGATGAAGTTAAGACCAAGGTTATGAGCATGTACACTGACCCTGATCATATAAGAGTGGAGGATCCGGGTAAGATAGAAGGAAATACAGTATTTACTTATCTTGATGCATTTGTTAAGGAAGATTCCTTTGAGAAGTTCCTGCCTGAGTATAAGAATCTCGATGAATTGAAAGACCACTATAGACGTGGCGGACTTGGAGACGTTAAAGTTAAGAAATTCCTTATCAAAGTTCTTGAAGAGGAGCTTACACCTATTCGAGAAAGAAGAGCCGAGTACGAGAAAGATATCCGTAAAGTATATAAGATACTTGAGGATGGAACCGCACGTGCACGTGAAGTCGGTATGAAGACTATCGCGGAAGTAAAGCATGCTATGCGTATCGATTACTTTGAGGATGAAGAATTAATCGAATCCCAGGTGCAGAAATTCCGCACAAAGCACGAAAACTGAAAGAATAAATTAAGTAGTGTATATATAAGTGCGTCAGACAAATATATATGTACTGAACGCTATTACTTCACTAAGCTCACACTGCGAGCGGTAAACCAAGCGTTCGTCGTGCGAAACTCGCTCGCCTCGCCTTATATTGCGAGACGGCTCAAACAGTTCGCACGCCTCGCTAACCACTCTTGTGTTCGCTAAGTGAGTAATGCAAAGGTTCAGTTTACATATACATTTGCCTGACGCACTTTCACCATACTACGTCATATCATATATTAGTTTTCATATATGTCTCGAAATCTTCAAGCTTTAGTGGCATGGAATAATAGAATCCCTGTGCAACGCTGCATCCTATTTCTTTAAGAAATTCCGCCTGCTCCCTCGTCTCTACACCCTCAGCCACAAGATTGAATCCAAGCTCGGAAGTAAGCTCCGCAATCTTACGAATGATAGCATCCGCCCTGTTATTAATATCCGACTTGTAAATGAAACGAATATCAACCTTAAGATCATCAATTTCAGCTACTTTCAGCATATTAACGGTAGAGAACTCGCAACCGAAATCATCCATCGTAACCTTAAAGCCCTCTTTCCTTAAGTTATTGACAGCAGCATAGATAAACTTGTTATGCTCGTTATATACGCCTTCCGAAATCTCGAATTCGATAAACCTGTGCTCAATACCGTAGGAAGCACAAATCTTAACAATCTCTTCGGCAAGAAGCGTCATATGAAAATCGCACTCCGAAAGATTGATAGAAATCGGAACAATCGGAAGCCCCTTGTCAAGATAACTCCTTAAAAGACGGCATACCGAATTAAGAAGATATAAATCAAGCCTGGTAATAAAACCATATTTCTCAAGAATCGGAATAAAAAGGTCCGGAGAAATCGAGCCTTTATCCGGAATCGACCATCTAATCAAAGCCTCACCGCCAATAATCTTGCCCGAATCAAGATTTATCTTCGGCTGAATATTAAAAGAAAAATCCTCTTTTCTTAAAGCCCTGTCTATATTATCAAGAATAATTCTTTCATGATTAAGCGTAATATCACGCTCGGAACCGTAAACCATATAATGGGATTCGTTATTACCGCCCGAAGGCGATGCAACGGAAATTGCTTTCTCATATAAAACATGAGCAGGACTTTCTGTATCCGTAATATTATATACGCCTACATAAATATCGATAGGATGCTCAATCGGGTATTTTGCAACTTCATTAAGGAAATTCTCGCCAAAAAGATCCTTCGGATTGGAAGCAGAAGGAAGCATAACCATAAAAGTGGAAGAATCATACATAGTTGCAATACCGAAAAGCTCCGGCATCTTATTGCGAATAATGTCCGCAATATACTTAACAATATCATCGTATTTTTTGTAACCGTAGATAGTTGTAACTAGATTGTGATTGGCTATATGAATGGCAGTAAGGTTATAGCTGCCCGGACGGGAGAGTCTTAAAAGCTTTCCGAGCTGTTCACCAAAATAATTGTATGAAGAAAGTCCCGTCAAATAATCAATTTCGGCTTTTTCTTTGTAGCCGGCAGCTTTAATTTCAGCGCTTTTATACAAAGAACGATCCTTAATCGCAAGGAAAAGAAGAAGGAAAATAAACGACAACAAGCAGATGAACATAATAATCTGCGAAGAATAAGTGTGCAAAATATCAAAGAAAGTACGCTGATACTGGTATTTCTCGCGAATCTCCCTCAAATCGCTGTCTATCGTCGTTCTGTTAAGGTGCGTAATAGTCTTATTAAGCACGGAAATAAGCATAGAATCCGTAGAAGGCGAGGCAATGAAGACATATTGCTCATCATAATCAAAATCCCAATCGGTGAAAAGACGATTGTATTTGGCTGATTTGGTATAGTAATCAAGCACGTATTCGTTAACTACGGTAAAATCCGAATCACCGTGGTATACCGAATCAAGGGCTTCGGTGATAGTTTCACAGTAGTTGATTCGAAGATTCGGATAGTGGATTGCAAGATAGTGATAGATATTAAACTGCGAACGCGGAATAATTGCTGTTGCATCGGAAAAATCAATGCTCTTGTTATGCGATGTTACAAGGATATTGTTAATGTTGCATAGAGGAAGAGTAAAGTTAATCGAGCCATCGATTATGTCTTCGGAAGAAAGACCGATACCGAAAGCAAGAGGAATATCCACGGAAAGCTGAGCCCTGGCCAAAAGACTGTTATCAAGCTCAACCGGGGTGAATCTTATACCGCTTATTTGCGAAATTCGTCTAAGGAGATGTGGGAAAATACCCGCAAAATTATCGCCGGAATCAATATACGAAAGAGGCGCATTGTCAGGGAAAAGGCCTACATTGAACTGAGCGTGGGATTTGATATACAGCATTTCCTGACGTGTATAGAGAGGCAACGCCGATATAGGCTTGGAATCGTAATACTTGGTGTATAAATCATTCATGAAACCGGGAGTTCGACTCTTTATACTGGCATAGGCAGCGTTAAAAGCGCTCATGATTTCGCTGTGAGCTTTTGAAGTTAAAGCGTAGTATGGACCGCCGCCGTATGATGCAACAAGTTTGCAGTCCGAAAATGCATTTAAAGAAGAGCAGGCTGCCGCATCAATCTCACCGTCAAGGAGAGCTTGGTGAAGCATTGCATATGACGTATATGATTTAGCGTTGAAATCCAAAGGTTCATGTTCGGAATACTCGGATAATTTGTCGCGTAACGCGGAATCGCTTTTAAAACCTATTGTAAAACCGTTGAGTTCGGAAATATCGTCATACCATACCCTTGTATCGGAAGGATTGGTATAGAGTAAAAACTGTATGTTGATAATGGAATCGTTGGATATGACGTAATTATCACCGAGAGAATTCATATCGGAAACACCGAAATAGAGGGATATTGAACCTGCTTCGAGGCCTTTTAAAGCTTCAGCGTTGGAACACGGGAGAAGCTTATAATGCCATTTTGAATAAATGGCGATTTCATCAAGGAATTCGACACCATAGCCCGAAAAGATACCGTTTTCATAATGAATGAAATTGGTATCTTCGTTATAGGCAATGATAATCGTGTCATCGGCGCACGAGGAGACGTAAGGGATAAAAGTTACCCCCACAAATGAAAGAATCATTATAAGAGTAAGTAATAATGCACTGATACGTCTTCTCATACGGCACCGCTTTCTAAAGCGCTTTAAGCATTAATCTGTTCAAGAGCTTTGGTTAATTGATCTGCACAGCTTGTTGTGTTGTCTCCGCATGTATTACCGCGAAGGATTTCGATAACCTTATCAGCCGGCATACCTTCAACTAATTTACTGATTGCTTTTAAGTTGCCATTGCAACCGCCTAAAAAAGAAACATTGTGAATGATTCCGTTCTCAACGTCAAAGTCAATCTGTCTTGAGAAAACGTTCTCTGTCTTGTAAGTAAAATGCTCCATGACATCCTCCTTAAATGATTGTTATTACGATGTAAACGTATATACAAATTATATCAGAGCATTTAATAAGTAGTAAAGCGAAAGTTTCTTGAATTTTTCTTGTTCAATGTTAATGTTCTGTGTTAAAATGTATCTTGTATGATTCTCTCTCGAATTTGTCGAGAGAGACATTGGTATATGATAATTTGTGAGATTAATAATAGATAGGAGTAAAGTTTAAAGTGAAGTTGATTGATAAGATGTTCGGAACTCATTCCGAGCGCGAATTGAAAAGAATCGAGCCTCTTGTTGATGCAATCGAAGCATTGCGTCCGGAGATGATGGCGTTAACCGATGAACAGTTAAAAGCCAAGACACCGGAGTTTAAGGAAAGACTTAAAAACGGTGAGACTCTTGATGATATTTTGGTACCGGCATTTGCTGCAGTGCGCGAGGCTGCACGTCGTGTGCTCGGTAAGGAACCGTTTAGAGTACAGCTTATCGGTGGTATAGTTTTACACCAGGGAAGACTTGCCGAGATGAAAACCGGTGAAGGTAAGACACTCGTTGCAACACTTCCTTCGTATCTTAATGCTTTGGAAGGCGAAGGTGTACACGTAGTAACGGTTAACGATTACCTCGTTACGGTCGGCGCTGACGAGATGGGACAGGTTCATGAGTTTATGGGACTTACGGTTGGTAAGATTCTTAACTCGATGACCAATGAAGAAAGAAGAGAAGCATATAATTGTGATATTACATATGTAACCAATAACGAGCTTGGTTTCGATTACTTAAGAGATAACATGGTAATCTACGGTAAGGACCTCGTACAGCGTAAACTTCATTACGCAATCATCGATGAGGTCGACTCCGTACTTATCGACGAAGCAAGAACACCGCTTATCATTTCGGGACAGAGCGGAAAGTCCACCAAGTTATATGATGCATGTGATATCCTTGCACGTCAGATGAAGCGTGGCGAGGACATGGCAGATTATACCAAGCTTGATGCGTTGATGGGTGTAGTACAGAACGAGACCGGAGACTTTATCGTTAACGAGAAGGATAAGCAGATTAACCTTACATCGGAAGGCGTTAAGAAGGTCGAGCAGTTCTTCAAAATCGATAACCTTGCCGATATCGAGAATACAGAAATTAATCATAACATAATCCTTGCACTTCGTGCGCATAACCTTATGTTCAGAGATCAGGATTATGTTGTTAAAGATAATGAAGTTTTAATCATAGACGAATTTACCGGTCGTATTATGCCGGGACGTAGATATTCCGACGGACTTCATCAGGCAATAGAAGCTAAGGAACACGTTAAGATTAAGAGAGAGAGCAAGACCCTTGCAACAATTACATTCCAGAACTTTTTCAATAAATATGAGAAAAAGTGCGGTATGACAGGTACTGCTCTTACAGAAGAGCGCGAATTTAGAGAGATTTACGGAATGGACGTTATCGAGATTCCGACTAATGAGCCTATGATAAGAGTCGACCACGACGATCTTGTATATAAGACTCATAAGGAAAAATTGCATGAGATCGTTGAGGAGATTGTTCGCTCTCATGAGAAGGGACAGCCTGTCTTAGTCGGTACCATCACGATTGAGGCATCGGAAGAGTTAAGCGCATTATTAAAAAAGCGCGGAATTCAGCACAATGTCTTGAATGCGAAGTTCCACGAGCTTGAGGCCCAGATTGTAGCAGATGCCGGTATTCATGGTGCGGTAACCATCGCAACCAACATGGCAGGCCGTGGTACCGATATTAAGCTTGACGATGAATCAAGAGCAGCAGGCGGACTTAAGATTATCGGTACCGAGAGACATGAATCACGTCGTATTGATAACCAGTTAAGAGGACGTTCCGGACGTCAGGGCGATCCGGGTGAATCCATATTCTTCATTTCTCTTGAAGACGATCTTATGAGACTTTTCAGTTCTGAGAAAATGATGGCGGTATTTAATGCAATCGGAGTTCCGGAGAATACCCCGATTAAGCACGGTATGCTTTCTTCTGCAATTCAGAAGGCACAGCAGAGAATAGAGAATAACAACTTCGGTATAAGAAAGAATCTTCTTGAGTACGATCAGGTTATGAACGACCAGCGTGAGATTATCTACGGCGAGAGAAGACGAGTTCTTGACGGAGAATCGATGCGTGACTCCATCATCCAGATGATTGAGAACGTAGTCGAAGCAAAGATTAATATGGTAGTCCGTCAGGATGCCAATTATGACAGCTGGGATTTAAATGAGCTTAACGAGCTTTTACTTAACATATTCCCGATTAAGCCTATTACAATTAATGATGTTAAGGGTAAGAAGGCCAATGAATTCATCGGGCAGATGAAGGAAAAGATGGTTAAGTTATACGAGGCTAAGGAGAAGGAATTCCCGTCGGAAGAAGAGATTCGTGAAGTAGAGCGTGTATTCTTGCTTAAGGTCATCGACATGAAGTGGATGGACCATATCGACAACATGGAACTTCTTCGTCAGGGTATCTCGATGCAGGCATACGGACAGAAGGATCCGCTTGTTGAGTACAGAAATACGGGATTCGATATGTTCGATGAGATGACGGGAGCTATACAGGAAGAGATAGTTAAGCTTCTTCTTCACATCAAGGTTGAACAGAAGGTTGAGCGTGAGCAGGTTGCCAAGGTTACGGGAACCAATAAGGATGATTCCGCTGTTCGTGCACCGAAAAAACGCGAAAATGCCAAGATTTATCCTAACGATCCTTGTCCTTGCGGAAGCGGCAAGAAATATAAGCAGTGCTGCGGAAGACTGGCGTAATTATTTGACATAGGTATATTCGAAGTTTGGCTTATATAAGCCGGATGGAAAGGAGTGCGTATGGCAGGAGAGATGAATATGACGGTTTCCGAGATATTCAGAACGGATAACGGAGACAAGTATGTATTTGTTAAGTTTGAAGACGGCAAGAAGTTTGCCGAAGGCAAAGTTCCCGACTGTAAGATAGTAAAGCAGGAGGGTTTTACGGATGCGGAAGTTATACTCTTAGAGCAGTATATGAAGAACGAGCAGGCGACAATATTCGATGCTGCCAGAAAAGTCAATGTTATGAGGGCATTCCTGAAAGGATAACTTATGAAGATAGCTTTATGCCAGACTGATATAAGATTTGAAGATAAAGAATATAATTTAAAAAGAGCAGAGGAACTTATCGCCCGTGCGACCGAGAGCAACGCTGCTCTTGCTCTTTTTCCGGAGATGAGTTTTACGGGTTTTTCCATGAACACGGACGTAACTTCCGATAATTCTTGTGATACCGAGAACCGTATGAAGGAATTGGCGAAAAAGTATGGTATTAATATCGGATTCGGACGTGTGGAAAAATGTGATGATAATTTAAGCCTTAATCTCTATGAAATTGTTAATTCAAACGGCGAGATAATACTTACCTATGCAAAGCGTCATCCTTTCTCATACGGTGGCGAAGGCACGGTATTTAAGGGCGGAGATACCGTTAAGACATGTATGATAGACGGAATTCCGGTATCTGTACAGATATGCTTCGATTTAAGATTTCCGGGAGCTTTCTGGAAGGTAGCATGTGATACGCACCTTATGATAGTTCCTGCAAACTGGCCGGATAGAAGAGTTGAGCAGTTTAAAGCGCTTCTTCGTGCACGTGCAATCGAGAATCAGTATTACATTATTGGTCTTAATTGTGTAGGGCAGCAGGGTAAGGCAAGCTATAACGGACAGTCGGTTGTATATAATCCTAAAGGAGAAGAGCTTTTATCCTGCGGAGATTCC
>JAGAAH010000121.1 GCA_017615375.1 Lachnospiraceae bacterium
TAAAAGAAGAACCGTTGCGGCAGAAGCTTGCAACGCAGGACGCGTAACCATAAACGGAAAAATCGCCAAGGCATCGAGCGAGGTTAAGGTAGGAGACATTATAGAGATTTCTTTCGGAACCAGTCCTGTTAAGGCAGAGGTGCTTGACATACAGGACACATCCAAGAAGGATGAAGCGAAGGAATTATTCAGATATTTGTAATTCCGTTGTTTTCTATTGATTTAAATACTTAAAAAGGGTAAGATTATTCTATAGTATGGTTTGTACGGAAGGGTAGCGTATGAGTCGAAAGAGAAACAAGAAAAGACAATCGCATCTTGTAACCATCACTTTGTTGCTCCTATTGGTAGTATTAGGCTTTAACATGGTAAAGCTTTACAGTAAGAATCGCGCGCTGGAGAGACAGGAACAATACTACAGCGATGCAATAGAAGATGAAATGGAGCGTAACGAGAATCTTACGGAATATGAGAAGTTTACGAAGACTATAGAATTCATAGAGAAGATGGCACGTGAGAGACTGGGCCTGGTCTTCGGTAATGAGATTATATTTAAGGAGGAAAAATAGCGTCTAAATGCGGGCGCTTTTTTCATAAGACAATGAACTTAAGAGAGGCAGTAGAAGCGAATATTAATAAATATAAGCTTATCGAATCGGGCGACCGTGTGCTTGTCGGCTTATCGGGCGGCGCGGATTCGGTGTGCCTTCTTGTCGTTCTTAATGAGCTTAGGAATAAATATAAATTTGCCCTTTCGGCAATACATATCAATCATGGATTAAGGGATGAAGCTATGCGTGACGCAGCGTACTCTGAAGAGTTATGCGCAAAGCTTGATATCCCTTATTATTATGAGCAAATTGACGTTAAGGGATATAGTGCAATAGAGCATGTATCTGCGGAAGAAGCCGGAAGAATTTTAAGATACAGGGCATTTGATGATTGTATGAAAGCGCATGATTATAATGTGCTTGCTACTGCACATCATGCAAATGACCTTGCGGAGACTATGCTTTTATTCCTTGCAAGGGGAACGGGCATCAAAGGACTTACACCGATAAGATATAAGAACGGCAATATTATAAGACCGCTTCTTTCCGTTACCAAAGAAGAGATAACAGAATTCCTTAATGCAGAAGGAATTGCCTACTGCGAGGATGCAACCAATAATGATAACGATTACACGAGAAATTATATAAGAAACGAGATTCTGCCTCGACTTAAATACGTTAACGATCGCTTTGTATCACACATGGTTAAGACGGCAGAGATAGTTGCGGAAGCGTATGACGTGTTAAGCGACGAGACTGATAAGTTCGAAGAGACATATATAAGACCGGATGGTGATGGATTACTTATCTGTAATGAAGCCAAGCTTCTTAAACCATACATATATAAGGCTTTGGTCCATAGAACGATTACAAGAGTTGCGAAGGCTGAAAAAGATATATCCGCAATTCATATATTAAGCGTCACGGAACTTATGGATAAGCAGGTAGGAAGAACCGTAAATCTTCCGTACGGTCTTATTGCAAGGAAAGAATATGACGGTGTAAGTATAAGACCTTGCGATGCAAGGGATAAAAGCGCCAAACCGGGCGAGATAACCTACCAAACCAGAACTTTTATACGCGAAGAAGGTATGGATATACCCGAAAAAGAATATACCAAATGGTTTGATTATGATATAATAAAGGATACATTCGTTGTAAGACCTGTAATGGATGATGATGAGATTACGGTTTATAAAAGCGGCGGAACCAAGAAGGTTAAGGATCTATTAAAGGATCTTAAGATTCCGCTTAACAGGCGCAAGGATTACATGTGTGTGGCAAGCGGTAATCACGTATACTGGGTTATCGGATTGCGAATGGGCGAAGATGCCAAGATTACGGATGATACACGAACGATAATTGAAATAGATATAGCGGAGGTAGAAAGATGAGCGAGAAAATATCGGTAATGATATCGGAAAGTGACGTAGACAAGAGAATTGCCGAGCTGGGTGCAAAGATCAGCAAAGATTACGAGGGAAGAACGGTACATATGATATGCGTGCTTAAGGGCGGCGTATTCTTTATGTGCGAGCTTGCAAAGAAAATTACAGTTCCGGTTACGATGGATTTCATGTCGGTATCAAGTTACGGCAACGGAACCGTATCAAGCGGTGTGGTTAAGATTGTGAAAGACCTCGATGATACGATAGAAGGCAAAGACGTTCTTGTAGTTGAAGATATTATTGATTCCGGCAGAACATTAAGCTACCTTCTTGATACGCTTAAGAGCAGAAAGCCTAATAGTCTTAAGCTTTGTACACTTCTTGATAAGCCTGACAGAAGAGTTACGGAAGTTAATGTAGACTATACCGGCTTTGAGATAGAGGATAAGTTCGTTATAGGATACGGCCTCGATTACGCACAGAAGTATAGAAATCTTCCGTATATCGGTGTTGTTGAACTTGATTAATAGTTGGAGGATACTTAGTTGAAAGGCACAAGAAGAGGAATTTTCCTGTATATTTTCCTGATTCTGGCGGTTGTCGGAATCTGGTTATTCTATGGCAGGTTATCTGTTGTAGACAGCACTTACAATAAAAAGCACCTTGTAGAAGATATTAATAACGGCAGGGTTGCGCGTATTATCTTGCAGCAGGAGCGTGAGGTTCCGACCGGTTTCGTTAAGATAACCCTTGTTGACGATAAAGGTGAAAGCAAGAATATCGTTATGGCAACGTCTGATATTAACGAAACTGCTGCATTGCTCGACAGCCTTAATTTTAATAATTATATTCTGACGGAAGTGCCGGAAGAAAGCTTTCTTAAGGAACTTCTGCCATTACTTCTTATATTCGGTGCAATGTTTATCTTATTTATAATACTGATGAACAGACAGGCTGCAGGTGGCGGCGCACCGAGAAATGATTTTGGAAGAAGCAGGGCAAAGCTTCATGAGAAGAATGAAGTTAATGTTAATTTTGAATCGGTTGCCGGACTTAAGGAAGAAAAGGAAGAATTATTCGAGATAGTCGACTTTCTTAAAAATCCTCAGAAGTATACGGAGCTTGGCGCAAGAATTCCGAAAGGACTTATATTGGTGGGTCCTCCGGGAACAGGTAAGACACTTCTTGCCAAAGCTGTTGCGGGAGAAGCGGGAGTACCGTTCTTTTCAATATCGGGTTCCGACTTTGTTGAATTATACGTAGGTATCGGTGCGGCGCGTGTAAGAGATTTGTTTGCGGAAGCAAAGGCTAATGCACCTTGTATTATATTTATAGACGAGATTGATGCGGTGGCGCGTCACAGAGGTTCCGGTCTTGGCGGTGGTCATGATGAGAGAGAGCAGACGTTAAACCAGCTTCTTGTTGAGATGGATGGTTTCGGTAATAACGAAGGAATAATCGTTATGGCGGCAACCAACAGAGTAGATATTTTAGACCCTGCAATCATGCGACCGGGAAGATTCGACAGAAAGGTATATGTAGGTCGTCCTGATGTAAAAGCAAGACGTGAGATACTCGATGTACACGTTAAGAATAAGCCACTCGGAGATGACGTCGATCTTGAGCGCGTAGCCAAGACTACGTCGGGATTTGCAGGTGCAGACCTTGAGAATCTTATGAATGAAGCTGCTATTTCCGCAGCAAAAGAAGGCCGTAAGTATATAGTTCAGGAAGATATTGATAAGAGCTTTGTTAAGGTTGGTATAGGAACAGAGAAGAAGAGCCGCGTGGTATCCGAGAAAGAACGTAAGATTACCGCATACCACGAAGCTGGACATGCGATGCTTTTCCATCTTCTTCCCGATGTCGGACCGGTACATACGGTATCCATTATTCCTACAGGTAATTCTGCGGCAGGCTATACAATGCCGCTCGATCATGATGATAACATGTTCTTAACGAAGAGCAAGATGCTTCAGGATATCATGGTAGATCTTGGCGGACGAATTGCCGAAGAGCTTATCTTCCATGATGTGACGACCGGAGCAAGTCAGGATCTTAAACAGGCAACCAAGCTTGCGAGAGCCATGATTATGAAATATGGTATGTCCGATAGAATCGGTCTTATAAGTCTCGACAATGAGGAAGAGGAAGTGTACATTGCCAAGGAGATGGCACATCCGAGATCATATGGCGAGAATGTCGCAACGAAGATAGACGAAGAAGTTAAGGCTATAATCGACGAGTGCTATGACAAAGCAAAGGGAATCATTAACGAGCATATGGATGAACTTCATAAAGTATCGGAGATGCTTCTCGAAAAAGAGCGTATTACGCGCGAAGAGTTTGAATCGGTATTTAATTAGAGAATAAGTAAAAAGTATATGGCGGGTTGCGTTTTGTGCAAATCTACCAAAAACTTAAGGACGAAATTAGAAATTTTGGCAAACCTTGTTATTTGGCATATGCTATTATAATAGACGTAAACCCCCAATACATTATATAATTTTTGCTAACCCCATAGTAAAAATACCTTCTCCTAAAAGGCAACCAGCGACGGTTGTCTTTTTTTCGTATGTAAAAAGGTGAAATTACTATGAATTCCATTGCCAGAGAGAAATCTACCACATATAATGATTTTAAAGTCAATCCGGTAACCTGTTAACTATGCATAGTAGAGGACGATATATTGGCGAAAGAAAAGAAGCTAACCAAGATACAACGCAGCGATAAAATAATGGATGCTGCCATATATGAGTTTGCAACGAGAGGATATGCAAATGCAAAGCTTTCGAATATTGCGGAGCGCGCAGGCGTGTCGTACGGATTGGTGTCTGCCAGATTCGGTTCGAAGGAGGAGCTTTTGTGTGCCTCTTTATTTGTTATTACGGATATTTTTGATAAGGCTGAGTATATGACGGGCGATGTATTTGACCGTCTTTCATGTGTTATAGATCGTATAAGGGAATATGCGGCAAATTCAAGCATTGAATTCGATTATTGTTTTAATGTACTTACTGGCAAGGATATTCCGGAATGTGTAGATAAGATTCTGTGGGATTATTTTACGACTGATACCGCGATTACACTTCTCGGAGATGCAATGCAGCAGGGAATAATTTCGAAAGACGACCCTTATTCGTTTATAAGAAATGTTATGGTCCTTGCATTACAGGTATTTGATAATGACAGAAGATTCGGTCACGATTTCAGGACAAATGAGGAAATCTTCAATATTATCATTATTAATAATAAATCAAGGTACAGAATAAATGAAGAGGGTTCAAATTTTGATGTTACCGATAAAAGGTTACAGATATACGAAGATTTCATCAAGCTTCTTAATAAGAGATTCATATCTGCACAGTATTATAACATAGATACCGATGAGCAGGAAGTTGTCAGGGTTAATGCCAAGATAGACGGAATTACCTATAAGAAAAACGGTTTCCGTGAAGGATTCTCCAATTATATAGAGAATTATGTTGCAAAAGACGATACGAAGAGACTTCTTGATATGATTGACCCTAAATCACTTAAGAAAGCACTTAAGGAAAAGGATACCATAAGTACAAGGTACACTCAGATTATCAATGGTAACGAACAATATATTATGGTACAGATTTCGCGAGGACTTGATGAGAGTCATGCAATTGCGATATTTACCAATGTTACGGATAGCGTCCTTGAACAGGAAGCTTTGGAGAACAGATTACAGACTCAGGAAGATAAAAACGCGGAACTTCTACGTGACGAAGCTGCATACCAACGCGCAATTCTCGCCGAAGCTGATTCTTATTGGAAGATTAACCTTACTAAGAATCGAGTAATAGGAAAGGTTAATGAATCGGAAAACAATAGCCCGACAGATCTTAAGAAATACATAGAGAAGGCAATGTCCGATTATGCCGCAGGTAATAAAATATGGGCTGCAGAATTGGTTGATAGAGAATACCGTGCGGAATTCAGGAAGAAGATGTCGCCGGAGTATTTAATAGAACAATTCCATAAGGGCAACAGAATTCCTGAGATGATTGCCAAAGAGAAGCTTAATGGTATTGACTGGATATATAGGCATTATGTTGCGTATCTGTCGGAAGATGAGAAGACCGGTGATATATATGCAATGATGGTTGCATATGATGTAACCGAGGAAGTCCTTGCCGAGCAGGAGAATGAAGCAAAAGAAAAGGGCATACACGGACTTATAGAGACTCTGTATCAGGTGGAAGATGTAGAGAAAGCTATAGAAAGAATGCTTGCTATAGTTTGCAATTATCATAGGGCCGACAGAGCATATGTATTTGAGTTCAATAAGGAAAGAACGGAAGCATTATATCGTTATGAATGGTGTAAGCGCGGAATTAAGTCTTCAAAGCCTAATATAGAGAAAATTCCGTTTGAATACTTATCAACCTGGTTCCTTATATTCGAAAATGAAGGAGAACTTAGGATTGATAATATTCATAAGGCACTTGATAAGCGTACTGCATTATACAAGTCCTTATGTGCAGAGGGCGTCGATAGTGTACTTGCGGCACCTATAATCATGGAAGGTGTAATTGTAGGATACATAGGCCTTGATAACCCGAAAAGTCGTATGGATGAAACCATTGTACTTAAGACTTCTGCAGCACTATCTTATAGTGAGATATTAAGAAGAAAGCAAAATGATGAGGAACACATCGTATCGGATCATATCTATCAGAGCTTTAAGTCAGTATATTACGTAGATTTTATTACGGATTACATAGCGGTCCATACGGCAGATGAGAAGAAGAAAGAAGAGTTCTGCCGAAATAAGAGTTATACGGAGTTCATGAAGCGATACGGCCAGGAGTATATTCCTGAGAATAGTTGCGCAAGGTGCAAAGTTATGCTTGCTCCGGAATACATAATGGAGCAATTTAAGAATCGCGATATGGTGGTCGTGGATTATGTAAGCGAGAAGAATAAGAAGCGTAAGAATATAGCACTTAGATTTATTAAGGCAAACGATGCGGGAACCGCAGCGGTTATCTGTGAGATTGATAATACCGATGCGGTCATTCGTGAACGCGAAGTTGCAAATAGACTTGATGAGGCAAGAAAAGCGGCAGAAGCGGCAAACGAAGCTAAGTCGAGATTCTTATTCAATATGTCGCATGATATCAGAACGCCTATGAACGCAATTATTGGATTTACCAATCTGGCGGAACAGAGCATAGATAATAAGGAACTCGTAATCGAGTATCTTGATAAAGTTCGAAATGCAAATTCTTATCTTAAGACACTTGTAGATGACGTTCTTGATATGGCACGAATCGAAGCGGGACGATTCCAGATAGAGGATACGGTTTGTGATGTTAAGGCAACTACGGAAGAGATATGCAAGCTTATGATTGCAGATGCGAAAAAGAAGAATATTACCTTTACATATGAGGTAAGGCATCTTAAACATCCGAATGTCTGGGCGGATATACTTCGAGTTAAGCAGATAGTTATTAATGTTATATCTAATGCCATCAAATATACATATGAAGGAGGACGTGTAAAGTATACGGTTACAGAGGAAGATATTGACAGAGAAGGCTATACGAGATTTGTTCTTAAGGTAGTCGATAACGGAATCGGTATGAGTAAGGAATTCCTCGAACGCATATATAATCAGTTTGAACGCGCCAACAGTTCCACTGTCAGCGGAGTTCAGGGAACCGGACTTGGAATGGCAATTGTTAAGCGAATCGTAGATATGATGGGCGGCAACATACGTATAGACAGCGAAGAAGGTAAAGGAACCCGAGTCGCGATTACGCTTGATGCAAAGATTGCCGACATAACGCCGGAAGAATATGTAAAAGAAAAAGAACAGGAGACAAGTCCCGAATTCTTTGCAGGAAAGAAAGTCCTGCTTGTCGAAGACAATCATCTTAATATCGAGATTATGCAGCATATATTGAAGAAGTTTGAGATGAAAGTTACGACTGTGCAAGACGGTACGGAAGCAGTTGAGGCAGTTAAGAAGGCAAGAGTGGGTGAATACGATCTGATTCTTATGGATATTCAGATGCCTGTTATGAACGGATACGAGGCAACCAAGAAGATAAGAGCAATGAAAGATAAAGGTGCCCCAATCCCTATAATAGCGATGACGGCCAATGCATTTGAAGAAGATAAGAGAGCAGCACTCGATGCCGGAATGAACGGACATGTAGCAAAACCTATTAATGTCAAGGAGCTTGCAAAAACTATGCATAAAGCACTTGATGATAGGAAGGCGTAAGACTATACTTAACATATGGAACTTTTACCATATATAAAGAAACAAGTAAATTATAATAGATAAGGAGATATAATTATGGCAACACCACATAATCAGGCAAACGTAGGAGATTTTGCAAAGACGGTTCTTATGCCGGGAGACCCATTAAGAGCTAAGTTTATTGTTGATACATTTTTGGAGGACGTAAAGCTTGTTAATGAAGTAAGAAACATGCTCGGATATACGGGTAAGTACAAGGGAGTTCCTGTATCCGTTATGGCGAGCGGTATGGGAATGCCGAGTATCGGTATCTATTCTTATGAGCTTTATAAGTTCTATGATGTTGATAACATTATAAGAATCGGCTCATCCGGTTCATATACCGCCGACCTTGACGTATTGGACGTAGTACTCGCCAAAAGCGCATACAGCGATTCTACATTTGCCAAGATGCAGAGCGGTGAGACTTCGCAAACATTGTTACCGTCCGCAAGTCTTAACAAGGCAATATTGGATAAGGCAAAAGAACTTAACATTCCTTGCAAGGAAGCTGTAGTTCATTCTGCAGACGTATTCTATGTAGAAGATTCATTGGAGACATTTGAAGATATAAGAAAGAGAACAGGTTCCGATTGCGTTGAAATGGAATCTTTCGCGCTTTTCCACAATGCTAACGTACTTCATAAGAATGCAGCATGTCTTCTTACAATTTCGGATTCATTTGTAAGCAAGAAGGAAATCTCTGCAGATCAGAGACAGATTGCATTTAAGGATATGATGAGACTTGCACTCGAGACAGCAATTAATTTATAAGAGGACAGTCATGAATAGAAGAGTTTTTTTAATAGTAATGGACAGCTTCGGAATAGGATATGAGCCTGACGCGGATCTTTTCGGTGATGTAGGCGCAAATACTTTAAAGTCGGTATCGACATCCAAGGAATTTAATGTTCCGATGCTTAAGAAGCTTGGCTTCTTTAATATAGACGGCGTGGAAGTAGGGGAGAAGGAAGCTTCTCCTATAGGTAGTTACGCGCGCCTTCGCGAGAAATCCATGGGTAAGGATACAACTATAGGACATTGGGAGATTGCGGGAATCGCATCACCTAAGCCACTTCCTACATTCCCGAACGGATTCCCGGAAGAGACAATTAAAGAATTTGAAGAAAAGACTGGCAGAAAAGTTCTTTGCAATAAGCCATATTCGGGCACGCAGGTTATTGCGGATTACGGCGAAGAACATATGAAGACGGGAGCTTTGATAGTATACACATCGGCAGATTCCGTATTCCAGATTGCAGCGCATGAAGATATCGTTCCTATCGAGGAATTATATAGATACTGCGAAATTGCCCGTGACATGCTTAAGGGTGATGTGGGTGTCGGACGAGTAATCGCAAGACCGTTTATCGGCACACCGGGTGCATTCGAAAGAACGAGCCGCAGACACGATTATTCACTTACCCCGCCGAAGGATACAATGCTTGAAGCACTTATAAAGGCAGGATATAAGACTTATGGTGTAGGTAAGATATTTGATATCTTTGCGGGTGCAGGAATTCAGGATACCGTAAGAATCTCGGATAACTCCGACGGTATGGTGAAGACATTGGAGCGTCAGCAGTGGGATTTTTCCGGACTTTGCTTTGTTAATCTCGTTGATTTTGATATGGTTTACGGTCATAGACGTGATATAGACGGATATGCACGTGCCGCAACTACATTTGATAAGGAAATTACCGAATTCATCGGTAAGATGCGCGATGAAGATATTCTTATGATAACCGCAGACCACGGATGCGATCCGGGATTTACGGGAACGGATCATACGAGAGAGTATATTCCGCTTCTTATCTATGGAAAGGATATTAAGGCGGGCGTTAATGTCGGTACAAGAACAACTTTTGCCGATATAGCCGCAACAATCCTTGATATATTTGATGTTAAGAATAATACGGACGGCGTAAGCTTTAAGTCCGATATTATGAAATAGTTTGAGGTATTAAGATGACTAACGAAGAATTGGTAAAAGAAGCGTATGAAGCAAGAAAGATGTCATATGCTCCGTATTCGGAGTTTAAGGTAGGAGCAGCGCTTCTTACGAAGAATGGAAAGGTTTACAGAGGCTGTAATGTCGAGAATGCTTCGTACGGAGCAACGAATTGCGCCGAAAGAACGGCATTTTTTAAGGCAGTCTCCGAAGGTGAGCGCGAGTTTACCGCGATTGCAATTGTAGGACAGAAGGATGATGTTACGCCTGACCTTGAAGAATATGCGGCACCATGCGGTATATGCCGTCAGGTAATGCGCGAGTTCTGCGACCCTAAGACGTTTAGAATCGTTCTTGCATCAAGACCCGACCATATAAGAGAGTTTACATTGGAAGAGCTTTTACCGTTAAGCTTCGGGCCTGACAATTTAATTAAGGAATAACTTATAGATAGGAAGTGATAGACCATGAGAATGGTGGACTTAATTATTAAGAAAAAGCATAAAGGCGAACTTACAAAAGAAGAGATAGATTACATTGTAACCAATTTCGTTAACGGCGAGATTCCGGATTATCAGATGTCCGCATTTCTTATGGCAGTTTGTTTTCAGGGAATGACGAAGAAGGAGACATATCTTTTCACCGAGGCATTTGCGCATTCGGGAGATATGGTGGATTTATCCGCAATTAGCGGCATCAAGGTTGATAAGCATTCAACAGGTGGTGTAGGCGATA
>JAGAAH010000122.1 GCA_017615375.1 Lachnospiraceae bacterium
CCCACCAAATTGACAATCTCCCATAATTTTTCATATACCAACGAAGCGTCGCGGTTTCTCCTTTTATCCGCGGCGCTTTTGCTGTTTTAATATAAATTTGTTTTAGAATTAACCTTTATTGTATAGCTACATATAGTATGCTAAAATACTAATAGACACTAGTGGTTGGAGTATTTCAATGGCAAAAAAAGGACGTAAGAAGAAAAAGAAGAATACCAAGCCGCATCGCGCCTTTTGGATTGCGGTTAGAATCCAGATAGCTCTTATGGTCGTAATCTTGGGATTCGTCGGATATTATTATCTCGGCGGATATGCGAAGACGATCAAGGGGCTTAAAAATGATGCCATTGCGCTTGTAAATAACGCGACGCTTGATACCTTTAAGGCCAACCAGACATCGCTTGTGTATGATGCAAACGGCCAGCTTATCTCGACGGTTAAGGCTGAGAAAGACGTGTATTACTTAACTTTTGACAAGATCCCGAGAGATTTCGTGGATGCGATAATAAGTATCGAAGACAAAAAGTTCTACAGCCACCATGGTATCGATTTCAAGGCGATAATCCGTGCGGCTCTCGCAATTATAAGAAACGGTGAAGTGACGCAAGGTGGTTCAACCATTACGCAGCAGCTTGCAAGAACGATTTTCTTAAGTAACGAGAAGACCTGGCAGCGTAAGGTTGAAGAGATGTTTGTGGCAACCGAGCTTGAGAAGAAGTTTAATAAGAATCAGATTCTGGAATTCTATCTTAATAATGTGTATTTTGCGAACGGATATTACGGAATAGAGGCGGCAAGCCAGGGGTACTTTAATTCTCATGCAGATGCATTGTCGTTATCGCAGGTTGCATTCCTTTGTGCAATTCCGAATAGCCCTAATTATTATGATCCGTTCAATAACATAGCCAATACCTATAAGAGACGCGACAGGATTCTTTTCAATATGCATTCCGACGGAATTATATCGGATAAACGTTATGATGAGGCAAAGAGCGAAGTTATAAGTCTTAAGCATAAGCCACGACTTAAAAACGATTACGTGGAAACTTTTACATATTATTGCGCGACGAGGGAGCTTATGAAAGCTCGCGGATTCCAGTTCAGAAATAAATTTGAGTCGGATTCGGAGCGTGAGAATTATGAGGAGACATACAAAGCGCTTTATGAAGAGTGCCAGGCCACGCTTTTTACGGCTGGATACAGAATTTACACTTCGATAGATCTTGAACTTCAGGATGAGTTGCAAAAAGCGATTGACGAAAATCTTGCAAATTATGACGAAGTGAACGATGAGGGAATATACGCATTGCAAAGTGCAGGCGTCTGCATAGATAACGGCAGCGGAAGAGTTGTTGCGATTGTTGGCGGAAGAAAGCAAGATTATGTGGGATATACATTAAATCGTGCATATCAAAGCTATAGGCAGCCGGGAAGTTCGATTAAGCCGTTGATTGTATATACGCCGTCTTTTGAGCGTGGAATGACGCCGAATACGATGGTTGAGGATAAGAAGCTTGATGATGGTCCTAAGCAGAAATCGTATCTTGGTGCGATGACAATAAGAACTGCGGTTGAGAAGTCGAGGAACAGCGTTGCGTGGCAGCTTTTTGAGAAGATAACGCCGACAAAAGGATTAGAGTATCTTCTTAATATGAAATTCAACAAGATTGTAAAGAATGACTATTATCTGCCGGCTTCACTCGGCGGATTGACATACGGCGTATCGCCGCTTGAGATGGCGTCGGCGTATGCGACGATTGAAAACGACGGATATTACAGAACGCCTACTTGCATAGTCAAGATTACCGATGCTGAAGGCAATGTAATCGTGGCAACTGAGCAGATGGAGAAGGAAATCTATGATGCCAATGCGGCACGTATGATGACTTCCTGCATGACGGGCGTACTTACGGTAGGTACGGCTAAGGGCAAGGGAATTCCGAATATGCCTTGCGCAGGTAAGACCGGTACGACCAACGAGAATAAGGATGGTTGGTTTGTAGGATTCTCGTATTACTATACAACGAGTATCTGGGTAGGATACGACACACCGAGAAAATTAGATGATCTTCAAGGCGCGACGTATCCGGCACAAATCTGGCACGATTTTATGACAGTAATCCATAAGAACCTTCAGCCGATAAGCTTCCTTCCTTATCTTGGTCAGGAAGAGCCGGATCCGATATATGAGGAAGAGCCTGAAGACGAAGAGGAAGAAGAGGAGATAGAACCGCTTGGCGAAGATGAAGAAGAATAGCAGATTTGACGGATATGCAGATATTTGATAAAGTTAGCTTATTATGAAAGGAGACCCAATATTATGAAATTTTCAGAAATGCCATATAAGAGACCTAACATAGATGAGGTCATTAATAATTATAAGGATTTAATCAAGAGATTTAAGGACGCTAAGTCTTATGAGGAAGCTAAAAAGGTATTCCTTGAGCGTGAGAAGTTTTCGGATATGATTGATACAGCAAGTACGCTTGTGTATGTTCGTCAGTCAATCGATACTCGCGATAAATTCTACAGCGAGGAGAAGGACTTCTGGGATGAGAACGACCCTAAGCTTGAAGAATACTATCAGGAATGGGTTGAGGCTATGCTTGACAGCCCATTTAGAAAGGACTTCGAGAAGGAGTACGGAGACTTATTATTCATCAATGCCGAGATGGATAAGAAGACATTCTCGCCTGAAATTATTGAAGATATGCAGAAGGAGAATGAGCTTGTAAGCGAATATGGCGACTTAATCGCATCTGCACAGATTCCGTTTAGAGGCGGTACATATACACTTTCACAGCTTACACCGTTTATGACAGATGCAGATGATGCAACCCGTCTTGAAGCATGGAAGGCAGAGGGACAGTGGTATAAGGAACACCAGTCCGATCTTGACAGAATTTATGA
>JAGAAH010000016.1 GCA_017615375.1 Lachnospiraceae bacterium
GAAGCGATGCTGCCTGTACGCCTAAGGTATTCTGACCTAAGTTAATCGTGTTAAGGTAATTCTCCAGAATCCAGTCCTTGTCGACAATCTTCTCAAGCTGTACCGCCAGGTACTGCTCCTGAATCTTACGCTTAACCTTTTGCATCGTTGATTTCTCTTCAACCCAGCCGGTAAATACGTTGTTCTTAAGCAACTGCTGTGTTATCGTACTTGCACCCTGCTGTGATTTGAAGCCAGAAGTGATAAATGTAACTCCGGCTCTTACGATACCCTTAAGGTCGATTCCTTTATGTTCATAGAATCTGGTGTCTTCGATTGCCACGAAAGCAAGCTGAAGTTTCTTGGGAATATCCTTGATGCCTACATATTGTCTGTTGGAACCTGCGGATACGAGCGTGTCGATTTCTTCACCATTACAGTCGTAAACTGTCGAGAGATAACCCGAAGGCGAGACGTCAAGTGTTCTGATATCCGGGGCAGATGCCAGGATACCTTTGTATATACCGAAGGCTGCACAACATCCAATTATTATAGCGATGAAGACGGCAACCAAAGCCGTTCTTCCAAGGATAAGCGCGAAGCGGTGCGAAAGCTGTGCTTTCTTGCTCATCACACGCTTGCGTTTCTTGGTCGCGTTTTTCTTGTTGTAATTCATGCATAACTCCTTTATCAATCTTGTGTTTGGATGTTCGGGGAGTGAACATCATAGTATGCCAAATAACATACATAGTTATTATACCAAATTTTTCATAAAATATAAAGTCGGTATGCTATTCGAATGAGCTTTAATTATCGCCTCAATTATGGTATATTAGAAAGGCAGAGGAAAGCGGATGGATACTTATATTATATTAAAGAACGGCACAGGTGAGGTCGTAGAAAAGAAGTCAAGATTTATAGCGAATCTCGTATCGGTTTCGTCGGAAGAGGAAGCCGAGAGTTATATTGCATCCGTAAGAAAGCAGTATTATGACGCAAGGCATAATTGCTATGCATATATAATAGGTAATAACATGGAGAAGAAGAAGTGCTCGGATGACGGGGAACCTTCGGGAACAGCGGGTCGACCGATGCTGGAGGTCCTTGAGAAGAACGGGCTTACCAATGCACTGATTGTTGTTACACGTTATTTCGGCGGAACGCTTCTTGGTACGGGTGGATTACTCCGGGCTTATCAGGGTGCTTCGATTGAAGCTGTAAAAGATGCCGCGATTGCGATGAAGTGTGCGGGAAGAGCTTTTATAATCAATTGCCCTTATACCATGCTTGGCAAGTTCGAGCGCTATGCGGAGAGCGGAATCATCCATTTTCTTAATCGGGAATATGGCGAGAATATCAGTCTTAAGCTTCTTTGTAATGACGGCGATTATGATAAAGTTACAGCGGACATAACCGAAATGTCTGAAGGAAAGCTTGCACCCGGTGGCGTAGAGAACGTATCCTATGCACAATCTGAAGGTAAGATAATTCTTTTATAATAAAAAGTATGCGTTTTTTGAAAAAGTGCTTGCATTGAATGTAACGTTCGTGTATAATAACATTCGTTGACGACATATTGGCCCATAGCCAAACGGTAAGGCAGCGGACTCTGACTCCGTCATTTTCAAGGTTCGAATCCTTGTGGGCCAGCTATTTAAAGCACCGCATATTATATGTGGTGCTTTTTCTTTAGAAAGATGTGAGGTAATCTATGCTTAAGTTAGGTGAAGAGCAGACACTTAAAGTAGTAAGAAAAGTTGAATTCGGCGCGTATCTTGCGGAAGGTAACGGAAGAGACGAAGAGCGTGTGTTGCTGCCTTTTAAGCAGGTGCCGGAAGGAATTAAGGTGGGCGACGAGATTACGGTATTCTTGTATAAGGATTCCGAGGATCGTTTGATTGCCACAACTTCCATGCCGTATCTTAAGTTTAACGAAGTTAAGCTTCTTAAGGTTGCATCGGTTAATAAGATTGGTGCATTTATTGACTGGGGTCTGCCGAAGGATTTGTTTCTTCCATACAAAGAGCAGACGATGAAAGTTAATCCCGGTGACGAGGTTTTGGTCAGATTATATATCGATAAAAGTTCTAGACTTTGCGCATCGATGCGCGGTATATATCATTATCTTAAGACCAATTCTCCGTACCAAATCGGAGATGAGGTTAAGGGACGTGTATATGAGTTTTCCAAGAATTTCGGCGCTTTTGTAGCTATTGATGATTGCTTCTCGGCATTGATTCCGGCGCACGAAGATCATAGCACTCTTCATATAGGAGAGATTATAAAGGCCAAGGTAACCGAAGTAAAAGAGGATGGAAAGCTTACAATCACATTAAGGGAGAAAGCATATCTTCAGATAGAGAAGGATGCGGAAAAAGTTCTTTCCGTTATAGATGAATTTGCGGGAGTTCTTCCTTTTAACGATAAGGCGCCGGCAGAAGTTATAATGCGCGATGTCGGATTAAGCAAGGCTGCATTTAAAAGAGCGGTCGGACACTTATATAAGGAAAGAATAGTAGAGATTACGGAAAAATCCATAAGAAGAGTGAAGTAGGGTTAACCTTTTTACTATATATCAATTAATAAGGAGTGTATTATTATGAAGAAAGTTATAAGTACAGATAAGGCACCTGCAGCAATCGGACCTTATTCACAGGCAATTGAAGTTAACGGTATGATTTATACATCCGGCGTGATTGCAATCGATCCTGCAACAGGAAATATCCCGTCAGATATTATCGGACAGGCTACACAGGCATTCACCAACCTTAAGAATCTTCTTGAGGCAGCAGGCAGCAATCTTGATAATGTTATTAAGACTACCGTGTTCATAAAAGATATGAATGACTTCGCTAAGATTAACGAAGAATACTCAAAATACTTTACTAAGGACTTCCCGGCAAGAAGCTGTGTAGAAGTAGCGCGCCTTCCGAAGGATGTACTCCTCGAGATTGAAGCTATAGCTGTAAAATAGCGAATTTGACATTTAGAATCGATAATGCTATAATGACTTTTGTAACAGTTGTAATATATTTGTAATATATGTTAGAAGTTATAGGTTAGGAGATAGATTCCAATGAACAAGATAGTAGCGAAGCTTACAGCTTTGGGACTTGCAACGACGCTTGCTGTAAGCGCGTTCCCTATTGGTGCACATGCATCTGCTACGGCAGGAGTTTTTAAAGCTCTTCCGCTTGGCAATCAGGCAGTAAGTTCGAAAATGTTGTATGCAGGAGTTACCAATGCGTTTGGTGAGTTCTTATATACATCGGTTGAGATTAATGTTAACAGTTTAACTGTTATGGCATCAGCCGAAGAGATTGTATCGGCAACTAACGATGCTAAGGACGTATCGGAGATTGAGACTGAAGACATAAGCAATCTTGCAGTAGCAGCTGTTCAGACAGCGGTTAATGTAAGAGCTAAGGCTTCCATGGATGCCGAAGTTGTAGGTAAGTTGTACAGTAAGAATGTAGCAATGGTACTTACATCGGAAGACGGATGGTACAAGATAGAATCCGGTAATGTCAGAGGATATGTAAAAGCTGAGTATTTACTTGTAGGTAATCCGAATGTATTGAGAGCCGCAAGTATCACATATGCAACGGTTAATGCCGAAGCATTGAGAATCAGAAAGGAGCCGACAACCGAATCAAAGGTAGTAGGCCGAGTTCCTAAGGGAGAAGATATCGTAGTTCTTGACGAGAAGGACGGATTCGTTAAGGTTTCCATCGAAGAAGGTAACGGATGGGTATCCAAAGAGTATGTTACATTACGTACCGAGTATTCTTACGGTGAGACCATTGAGGAAGAGAAGGCTCGTCTTAAGAAGGAAGAAGAAGCTCGTGAAGCTGCAAGAAAAGCTGCCAGCAAGAAGAAGAACAGCGGTGGCGGCGGCGGAAATTACGTAGTACCTGATGGTGGTGACGGTTCTGCAGTTGCAACATATGCATTACAGTTCGTAGGTAACCCTTATAGATGGGGTGGAAGTTCACTTACCAACGGAACGGATTGCTCCGGATTCGTAATGAGCGTATATGCAGCATTCGGTATTTCGCTTCCTCATTCTTCAAGATCTTTAAGAAGCGTTGGTTATGCAGTATCGGTAAGCGAGATGCAGCCGGGTGATATCATTTGTTATTCCGGACATGTAGCTATCTACATCGGTAATGGACAGATAGTACATGCAAGTAACAGACGTGATGGTATCAAGGTATCCAATGCAAGCTACAGAAGTATCATTTGTGTAAGAAGAATATTCTAATTGAAATTTAAGAAGATCCGCATCGCGGGTCTTCTTTTTATGTTTTGAAGACGCGCCATTATAAGTGAAATTTTGAACCAAAAGTTGCAGAATTTGTTTCGTAAGTTTCGTGTGTGAAATAAGATTTGGCAAAATGACGAAAATCGGGTTATTTCAAATTAGGTATTGAAAAATTGATTTCATATTTTATTCATATTTTCCGTTGAAAAAGTGCCGATTTTATACTTATACACGAAGTTATCCACTTTATCCACAAAAAAAACAGTCCTTTTTGGGTGAAAAACAGGGGGATAAAAAATGTATTAACGAATTTTTGTTTTGTGCAGTTTGTATAAATTTGCTCCGAAATCATGAAAAATGAGAATTCAAATTGACATTTCAATTGCACATTAAAAGGTGGAATAAACCTCATAATATTCAGAAAATAATTCAAATAGATAATTGATTCATACTCCACTTTATTTTTGCGCCGATTTAAGTTATTATATAAGAGGTGGTTTAGTAGTTTTTAATGTAAAATGGGAACGTAATTTGTAGAACTTGTCTAATAGCAGAAGCTAAGAAGGAGTTAATATATGATATCCAATCAGATACTTCAGAATACAATGGAAGGACTTAAGGGCATTACCAAGATGGATTTGGCAGTACTCGATCCTGAAGGAAGAGTTTTTGCAGCTACTTTTAAAGGCGCAGAAGAGAATGCTGCGGCGGTTGCAAACTTTGCCACATCCAGAGCAGACAGCCAGATGATACCCGGATACCAGCTTTTCAAGGTATATGATGAAGCACAGCTTGAATATATCATTGCGGTTAAGGGCGAGACGGAAGAATCATTCATGATAGGAAGAATCGCATGCTTTGAGCTTACCAATCTTGTAGTGGCTTATAAGGAGAGATTCGATAAGGATAATTTCATTAAGAACCTTTTGCTTGATAACTTGCTTTTGGTTGATATCTATAACAGAGCCAAGAAACTTCATGTTGATAATGAAGTTAAGCGTGTCGTATACCTTGTAGAGACCAAAGGAAGAGACGGCAATGAGATGGAAGTATTAAGAGGCTTATTCGGAGCTAAGAGCAGAGATTTCGTTACTGCGGTTGACGAGAAGAGCGTTATAGTTGTTAAGGATGTTTCGTATAACGATACTCCGGAGAATCTTAATAAGATTGCGGAAGCAATGGTTGATGCTCTCGGAAGCGGAAACCATGCGCGTATAGCATATGGAACTGTTGTTAACGAGCTTAAAGAAGTATCCAAGTCATATAAGGAAGCAAGAATGGCAGTAGATGTCGGCAAGATCTTTTTTGAGGATACAAGAGTTGTTGCATATTCAAGTCTTGGAATAGGTCGACTTATATATCAGCTTCCGATTCCTTTATGCAAGATGTTTATAAAAGAGATATTCGGCGGTTTCTCGGCAGATGAATTTGATGAGGAGACATTGACGACCATCAATAAATTCTTTGAGAACAGCCTTAATGTGTCCGAGACATCAAGACAGTTATATATCCATAGGAATACATTGGTATATCGTCTTGATAAATTGCTTAAGATTACGGGACTTGATTTACGAGTATTTGAAGATGCGATTACATTCAAGATTGCATTAATGGTAGTCAAATACATGAAATATATGGAGTCGTTGGAGTATTAGTTATGATTACACTTTCACATGTCAGTAAATGTTATACCGAAGGAATACCTGCACTTAATGATATCAACATCGATATCGAAGAAGGCGAATTTGTCTTTGTAGTAGGTAACAGCGGTTCGGGTAAGTCTACTTTTTTAAAGCTTCTTACCAAAGAACTTGAGCCTTCGGAAGGAACGATTACGGTTAACGGTGTTAACTTAAGAAAATTAAGAAGGAAGCGCATACCTATGTACAGAAGAAACATCGGTATGGTATATCAGGATTTCCGATTGTTAAAAGATCGAAACGTATATGAAAATGTTGCGTTCGCACAGCGTGTTATAGAGAAGTCACCGAGACAGATTAAGAAGGATGTACCGCTTATGCTGTCTACCGTAGGACTTGCAGCTAAGTATAGGTCGAACCCCAAGCAGTTATCCGGTGGAGAACAGCAGCGTGTCGCAATAGCGCGTGCGCTTATTAATAAGCCGAAGATACTTCTTGCGGATGAGCCTACCGGAAATCTTGACCCTGATAATGCATGGGATATTATGAGTTTACTTGATAATATTAATGCAAGAGGCACAACCGTTGTGGTGGTTACCCATAACATGGAGATAGTTAAAGCCATGAAGAAAAGGGTTATTACTCTGAAAAAGGGTTCGCTTATTAGTGACGAGAGGCCGGTGGTATAAATGCATAAGATAAGTACATATCTGTATACTCTAAAGCAGGGTATCATTAATATAGGAAAGAATAAAATGTTCTCACTGGCATCTGTTGCAACAATGGCTGCATGTATATTTCTTTTCGGTATATTCTATTCTATAGTGGGTAACTTCAAGAATATAGTTAAAGATGCGGAAGAGAAAGTTGCAATTACGGTATTCTTTAACGAAGATTTGACCGAGGATGATATTAAGGCAATCGGTGACAGAATCGGTAAACGTTCGGAAGTTAAGAAAATGGTGTATATCTCGCCGGAACAGGCGTGGGAAGATTATAAAGAGAAGTATTTTGAAGGTAATGAAGAATTATCGGCAGGATTCGAAGAAGATAATCCGCTTGCCAATTCGGCAAACTACCAGATTTACTTAAATGATGTATCGAAGCAGGCATCGCTTGTTAAATATATTAAGCAGCAGGACGGCGTAAGACAGGTTAATAAGTCGGATGTTGTTGCCAATACACTTTCCGATTTTAATAAACTTCTTGGATATATATCTGCGGCAATAATTATAATATTGCTTCTTGTTGCGGTATTCCTCATAAGCAATACCATTACCGTGGGTATCAATGTACGAAAAGATGAGATAGCAATTATGAAGCTTATAGGCGCGACGGATTTTCTCGTCAGACAGCCATTCATAATAGAGGGAATACTTATAGGACTTGTGGGTTCACTTATCCCGCTCGGAATTCTTTATTTTATGTATGGTAAGATTATAGCTTACATAATGGAGCATTTTATCTTCCTTAACAGCATTATGAAATTCCTTCCGGCTAATCAGATTTTCAAGATGTTAACGCCTATTTCTTTGGCACTTGGAGTAGGAATCGGGTTATTGGGAAGCCGAATTACGATTAGAAAGCACTTGGATGTGTAATGGACAGAGGTACAGTATGAGCGAAGAGAATTACGAATTTGAGAATGACATGGAAAAAGAGATAGAACCGAAGAATAAAAGCGGCTTTTCGAAAGGCGTTTTCTTCGGAATGGTTATTATGCTGCTTGTGGTATCGGTAACAGGTCTTTTACTTATTACCGCACTTAGAAAAAACGGCTACGAAATTACCAATGTTAAAGTGGATAAAAACCTTACCGCAGGTATCCTTTCGGAACAGGTAGAAGGAAAAGTTGCGGAAATACTTAATGCCCTTTCAACCTATTACTATGATGATGTGGATTCGAGCGTTCTTGCTGAAGGTATGTTCCGCGGTATGGTTGATTCTCTCGGCGATAAATACACTACGTATTTTAATAAGCAAGAGTACGAAGATTTTATGTTAAGTACAACAGGTATATACTACGGAATCGGAGCGCTTTTGGCACAAGACAAGAATACCAATATTATTACGATAGAGAAGGTATATGCCAATTCACCTGCGGAAGAGTCCGGTCTTATGGAAGGTGATATTATCCTTTCGGCAAACGGCGTGAGTTCCGAAGGTATCAGCGTAAGCGAATTGGTTAATTATATAAGAGGCGAGGAAGGAACCGATGTAACACTTTCGATTAAGCGTGGTGATAAGACGCTTGAAATCACATGCACACGTCGCAGAGTAGATGTTCCTACAATCGAATATACAATGTTTGATAATAACATCGGTTATATTATGATAAGCCAGTTTGAAGAAGTTACTGCACAGCAGTTTAAGGATGCTTTGAAAGATTTGAAGAATCAGGGCATGAAAGCGCTTGTTATCGATCTTAGAGGCAATCCGGGCGGATTATTAAGTTCTGTATCCGAGATACTTGACGAGATTCTTCCTGAAGGATTGCTTGTATATACAGAGAATAAGTATGGTCACAAAGAGGAATATACGTCAAAGAAGGGCGAACTCGGACTTCCTCTTTGCGTACTTGTCAATGAGTCCTCTGCTTCGGCATCAGAGATTTTTGCGGGAGCAATTAAGGATTATGAATACGGTACCCTTATCGGAACCAATACATTCGGAAAAGGAATCGTGCAGGTAATCGTACCGTTAAAGGACGGAAGCGCAATTAAGGTTACAACTTCGAGATATTATACCCCGAAGGGCAACTACATTCACGGTGTGGGAATTGCGCCGGATATTGA
>JAGAAH010000123.1 GCA_017615375.1 Lachnospiraceae bacterium
ACTGAATAAGCGTATCGCACTTTTTTGCTTCACGAAGAATTGTCCTAATCGGACCATCCTGACATCCGTCAAGAAGATAGACCTTATCTATCGTCTGTCCCGAGCGAAATGCTTCCAATACCGCATTTCTTCCTTCTATCTGCTGTGAATTCTCTACTACATCTCTTTCAGCCATGCAAATTCTTCCTTTTCCAATCCGTACTTAAGTAATTCCAAGAGTCTGTCCATCTTATTCGTAAGATATAAGTAACCGACCAATGCTTCAAGTGCCGTCGCCATTCTGTAATCCGCAACCGTTGCGTTCTTAGCCATTGTAGCCGACTTTGCATTGCGACCGCGTCTTAATATATCAGCTTCTTCTTCCGTAAGAATCGGCGATATAATTTCTGCAAGTGTTGCCTGTGAATGCGCTTTTACAAGCTTGGTCGTCGTCTGATGAAGCTTCGATGTCTGGCGGTTTCCCTTACCTACGACAATCGTGCGGATTATAATCTCATACACGCAATCACCGATATACGCAAGCGTTAGCGGCGAATAAGTTCTTATATCGACATCGCCTATATCAAAATAGTTCTTTATGTAGCTGTCAAGTTCCATTCCTACTGAATCTGCCATGTAACTCCTTCTCTTGTATCCTTAATTACAACACCTTTTGATAAAAGCTCATCCCTTATGGCGTCCGCTTTTGCAAAGTCCTTATTCTTCTTTGCTTCTGCGCGCTCTGCAATCTTAGCTTCGATAAATGCCTTTAATTCATCATCCACTTCTGCAGTGTCTTCGCCGAAAGATGCTGCTTTATTTAAAAGGTCTAACGATAATACCTTATCAAATTCCGCAATTAATGCGCGCTTTGTAGCGCCTGTCATATCTGCCTTAAGTACATCATATAATACGGTAATTGCATTACTTGTATTGATGTCGTTCGACAATGCATCCTCGAATTTCTTTCTGTACTCATTAAATGCATTGTTATCAACTGCGCCTTCTTCCTTGACTTCAGCAATCTTCTTAAGAAGCTTATTAAATGCGGATGTTGCCTGGTCAAGTGCTTCATATGAAAACTCAAGCGGTTTTCTGTAATGTGACTGTAAGCAGAAGAATCTATATGCTAACGGATCATATCCATTCTCCTTAAGAACGGATACCGTTAAAATATTACCCTTCGACTTACTCATCTTACCGGAACGGTCATTTAAATGATGTACGTGGAACCAATAATTGCACCACTTATGTCCGAGATAACTTTCGGACTGCGCAATCTCATTGGTATGATGCGGGAAGATATTGTCAACTCCACCGCAGTGAATATCCATATACTCGCCAAGGTGCTTCATTGAGATGCATGAGCACTCAATGTGCCATCCCGGATATCCTACGCCCCAAGGGCTGTCCCACTTTAATGCCTGATCTTCGAACTTTGACTTGGTAAACCAGAGAACGAAGTCATTCTTATTCTTCTTATTATCATCAACGGATACGTCATCACGTACGCCCTGCATTAATTCTTCTTCATCTACACCTGATGAAAATACATAATACTTCTCAAGCTTGCTTGTGTCAAAGTATACGTTACCGCCTGCAAGATAAGCGTAGCCCTTCTCAATAAGAACCTCTATCATGTGAATAAACTCATCTATGCAATGGGTTGCAGGCTCTACATAATCAGGCCACTTAATGTTAAGTGCCGCGCAGTCAGCTTTAAACGCTTCCGTATACTGTGCCGCAATCTCCATAACCGTCTTATGTTCACGCTGTGCGCCCTTAAGCATCTTATCTTCTCCGGTATCACCGTCTGATGAAAGATGTCCTACGTCAGTTATGTTCATTACACGCTTAACATCATATCCTACAAATCTTAATGTCTTTTCAAGAACGTCTTCCATGATGTATGAACGAAGATTACCGATATGCGCAAAGTGGTATACGGTAGGACCGCAAGTATACATAGCTACTTTACCGTCTTCGTTAGGGATGAACTGTTCTATCTTTCTTGTTAATGTATTATATATTTTTACGTTATTTTCCATTTTTCTTAATTCGCCGGAATCCCGGCTATCCTTTCGCTATTTGTCTGTATTTAATATCTTCCGTCGGAATCTATTGCTTTGATTCCGCGCTTTTTCCGGAGCCTACGAATTACATAG
This sequence comes from Lachnospiraceae bacterium, assembly GCA_017615375.1. Lineage (GTDB taxonomy): Bacteria > Bacillota > Clostridia > Lachnospirales > Lachnospiraceae > XBB1006. Next base: position 2,145 of record JAGAAH010000123.1, read on the forward strand.
ACTCCAAAATACAGACTGCGTTAGCGGCAATACCTTCCTCGCGTCCGGTAAAGCCAAGTCTCTCTTCCGTTGTAGCTTTGATTGATACCTGATCTATGTCTATTTTAAGTGTATCCGCTATATTCTTTCTCATTTCATCTATATAAGGACGTAATTTCGGCTTTTCCGCAATCACTGTTGCATCAATGTTACCGACCTTATATCCCTTTTCTCCTATAATTTCCTTAACACGGGATAAAAGCTCTAAGCTGTTAGCACCTCTATATCTCTCGTCCGTATCAGGAAAATGATATCCTATATCGTAAGAAGCCGCTGCTCCAAGAAGCGCATCCATAATGGCATGAGTTAATACATCCGCATCCGAATGACCAAGTAAGCCAAGTTCATGCTCAATTTTAACGCCACCTAAGATTAGGTCGCGTCCACTAACCAGCTTATGCACATCATAACCGCTTCCGATTCGCATAACTACCTCCTACGCATACATAGAAGATTATAACATCTTACGATATTTTATTCAATTATGATATTGTTATTCTATCCAAACTCCAATATTACTCATCCTTTTGGAACAATAATAACATAAAAAGACTCGGAATATTCCGAGCCTTTACTTATCATCCATAAGGATTAATCTTCTTATTATCTCCGCAGCGCGTCTTGCATGTTCCATCTCCTGCTTTTTCGCTTCTCGCTCTTTCTTACGCTCCTGCTCTTTCTTTACAAGTTCTTCACGCTTCTCGTCCATCTGCACTTTATACTGCTTCTCGAAGCGTTGATAGTCTTTCTTATTACTGCTTACGCTTGCCTTTCCTGCAGGCTTTCCGATTATTCTTCGAGGAAACATCGGTTCATCAGGCTTATTCATAAGATGCTCATATGCAGCACGAACAAGGGCATACGCTTCCTTCTTACCGGTAAGCTCATTATCGGGATGATAACGCTTTGCCAGTTCATGATAAGCCTTTTTAAGCATAGCTTTATCATATCCCGGCTTCAAACCCAATATTTCCATTGCCTGATTATCCGTTAATACGTACATACTTAAATCCTCTTAATTCATCATGCGTCCGGTAATTCGCATCACATATCTTGAATAATAAATATATGCCCTATCAAGAATAAATATAAAAAGAACAACCATAACAACTGCTGCCAATATTTTCAATGCTATATTAAACTCAGGTAAGAACCCCGGTAATAACAAAGCATCCCATCCAACCAGATAGCACTCTATAGCTGCCTCAATCACCAACGGTATTATAAAAGCTCCTGCCTTGACACTCCATTCAATTACGGGATTAACGCTATCTCCTTTGCGCTTTTTTCCAAGAAAGAACTCTTCCGCAAGCACATACGCGGCACATATTGAAAACGTAAGACAATGTGTCTTCTTCGGCACTAACATGAGTCCGAGTAAAAACGTTGCTGTTCCCGCGCTCAAACCGTATATAAGATTCGTTACCATCATTACGGTTCCGATAAAGAAGCTCGCCAGGGCTATAAAAAACATTGAGCTCGTATTAATAACACCGCTTAATATAAGGCATGTAACGGCAAGTGCCGTGAATAATCCGCCTATTGCAACCGCTTTCGCTTTTAGAAGCATGCGCAAAGATCTCCTCCCATACATTCGCAGCAAGTATCGGCGCACCATAACTTACAGCACATATCGCAACAATCGTCTCCGCCACAACATCCGCCACCGTTATTGTTATTAGGTCTGCCGTAGTTATTTGCATTATTATCATACTGCTGATTATAAGTATTCTGCTGATTGTAGTTTGCCTGCTGATAATTGCCGCTATATCCATTCTTACGCATATTCATTATCTCATCATATGCTTCGATAACTTCTTCGTACTTCTCTACCGCAAGGTCCTCTAGCGGGTTATTGGTTCCT
>JAGAAH010000124.1 GCA_017615375.1 Lachnospiraceae bacterium
ATGAGCTTGCCCTTATAAAACACCATCTTCGCATTGAAGTTTTTAAGAGAATCCCATACAACAAGATCCGCGTCGAATCCCGGAGCAACCGCACCCGTTCTCCTAAGTCCATAGCATTTCGCAGGCTGGATTGTGGCCATCTTAACAGCCGCAATCGGACTTATTCCCATGCTTACGGCCTTTCTTACGTTATGGTCGATATCTCCCTCTAAGATTATATCTTCAATATGCTTATCATCCGTACAGAAACAGAAACCTTCCGTATTGGTATTATTCTCAACAATACCCTTTACTATGTTCTCTAAGTTCCTTGCTGCACTGCCTTCTCTTATAAGACAGGTCATACCCATCTTACGCTCTTTCATTATGTATTCGTACGTCGTACCCTCATGGTCCGTCGTAACTCCCGCCATTACATAAGCAGCGAGCTGATCATCAGGTAGATTAGGTGCATGTCCGTCCTTAACCTTTCCGTCAAAAAGCTCTAACTTGGCATTCATCTCGGGATCACCGTCAATTACCGCCATACAATCCATTACTTCGCCAAGTCCCAATACTCTTCTGTTCTTTAAGTACTTTTTCATCTGGGCTGCGGTTAATTTATACCCATTATCATCTATTGCGGTTGCCGGAACACATGAAGCTATCATTACATATACATGTGCGGGAGAGTCATCGGTCTCACGCAGAAGATAATCAATTCCGGCACATCCCGATACATTGGCTGCCTCATGCGGATCAACTATAAAAGTAGTGGTTCCGTGCTTTGCCGCAGCAGCAATAAGCACCTGCGGATTAACCATAGTCGATTCAAGATGAAGATGGGCATTGATAAATCCGCTTGTTAAATAACCGCCTTTTACATCAATCTCCTCCACGCCCTTATAATCTCCGATACCGACTATCATTCCGTTTTTAATCGCAACATTGCCTTCTTCTACCCTATCGGTAAACACGTTGACAATCTTCGCGTTTTTTAATACAAGATCTGCCGGTTCCATCTTTCTTGCAGCACGTGCACAACCAATGTACTTATTAAGCTCCATAACTTTTCACCCTTCTTAAAAAATCATTAAAAGGACACCTACATAAAGTAAGTGTCCTTTTTATCTTATTTTCTCTTAACCGTTAAAGTTACATTCTCACCGTTAATGTTCCAATCTTTCTTGTATCCGTCAAGACTGCCTTTAACGATGCTTTCACCGAGTACGTCATGCATGATGTCAGTCGCATACTTGGTAAAGATTTCATCAACCTTACCCTCTGCCTCATATGCAATGTCAATCTTATCCATAACTTCGAAGTCGGCTTCCTTACGCATTGTCTGAATCTTACTTACAAGCTCTCTTACAAAACCTTCATCGATAAGTTCAGGCGTCATGTTACAATCAAGAACTACCGTACAGGTATTATCGCCTTCTGTCTGATAGCCTTCCATCTGCGTCATGGTAATAAGAAGATCTTCCTCGGCAAGCTTAGCTTCACCGTCACATAATGTAATGTATCCATCGGTTCTTAAGTTATTCATCGCTTCATTACCGTTAAGCTCTTTTAACTCAGCCTGAATACGTCCAAGTAACTTTCCGTACTTAGGACCTACCGTCTTAAGCTGCGGCTTAAAGGTGTAATCCGTATATTCGCTTACGTCATCGGCGAAAATAACTTCTTTTACGTTAAGCTCCTCAGCAATGATATCAACGAAGAACTTATCAAGTGTATGCTCTGCTTTGACATACATCTTGCCGATAGGCTGTCTGTTCTTAATGTTGGCTGCATTTCTTGCCGCACGTCCCATTACTACAACCTTAAGTACCTCATCCATGTTGGCTTCAAGCTCGGCATCTATCCAAGCTTCGTTAGCAACAGGGAAGTCACATAAGTGAACCGACTCCAGCGCATTCTTATCGATTGAACATACAAGGTTTCTGTATATCTGCTCTGCCATGAACGGGATCATCGGTGCGGATAACTTACTTACCGTTACAAGTGCTTCATATAATGTCATATAAGCATTAATCTTATCCTGCTCCATACCCGATGCCCAATATCTCTCACGACAGCGACGTACGTACCAGTTACTTAAGTCATCCACAAACTCCTGCAAAGCTCTTCCCGTCTCAGGAATCTTGTAATTGGCAAGATCATCGTCAACTGTCTTAATAAGAGTATTAAGCTTCGATAATAACCACTTGTCCATTACAGGAAGCTTATCGTATTCAAGTTTATATTTTGTAGCATCAAATCCGTCGATATTTGCATAAAGTACAAAGAATGCATAGGTATTCCATAAGGTTCCCATGAACTTTCTCTGTCCTTCCGCAACCGCATCACCATGGAATCTATTCGGAAGCCAAGGTGCGGAGTTAACATAGAAATACCATCTTATCGCATCTGCGCCGTACTTCTCGAGTGCATCAAAAGGATCTACCGCATTACCCTTAGATTTACTCATCTTCTGTCCGTTCTCATCCTGAACGTGACCAAGAACGATTACATTCTCATAAGGTGCTTTATCAAAGAGCAATGTAGATTCTGCCATAAGCGAATGGAACCATCCACGTGTCTGATCTACTGCCTCTGAAATAAACTGTGCCGGGAACTGCTGCTCGAATAAATCCTTATTTTCAAACGGATAATGATGCTGAGCAAAAGGCATTGCTCCCGAATCAAACCAGCAGTCGATAACTTCCGGTACACGATGCATTGTCTTACCGCAATCAGGGCACTTCAACGTAACTTCATCTATAAAAGGACGGTGAAGTTCGATTTTCTTATGTTCAGGATTGCCGCTCTTTTCTGCAAGTTCCTCTCTTGAACCGATGCATTCCTTATGACCACATTCGCACTCCCATATATTAAGAGGAGTACCCCAGTAACGGTTACGTGAAATAGCCCAGTCCTGAATATTCTCAAGCCAGTTACCGAATCTTCCCGTTCCGATTGAATCAGGAATCCAGTTAACCGTATTGTTATTTTTAATTAAGTTATCTCTTACCGCAGTTTCTTTAATATACCATGACTCACGTGCATAGTAGATAAGCGGACGGTCGCATCTCCAGCAATGAGGATACTCATGCTCGAAGTTAGGTGCATCGAACAATTTTCCGGTGCTTTCAAGATCGACTAAAATCTTCTTATCTGCATCCTTAACCCACATTCCTGCATAAGGAGTTTCTTCCGTCATCTCACCCTTGCCGTTAACAAACTGAACGAACGGAAGATCATACTTCTTTCCGACCTTGCTATCGTCTTCACCGAAAGCAGGAGCTATATGTACGATACCGGTACCGTCTGACATTGTTACATAATCATCGCATGTAACAAAGAATCCCTTTTTGCCCTGCTTGTCGGCAACTGTCTTCGCACACTCAAAGAGCGGCTCGTATTCTTTATGCTCAAGGTCCGTACCCTTAAAGGTTTCAAGTACTTCATAAGCCTTGGTTTCTTCATTGCCAAGCTTGCCGAGTACCGTATCAAGCAAAGGCTCTGCCATATAATATGTATATCCGTCAGCTGCTTTTACCTTACAATATGTATCGTTAGGGTTTACACAAAGCGCTACGTTACTAGGTAATGTCCAAGGTGTTGTCGTCCATACAAGG
>JAGAAH010000125.1 GCA_017615375.1 Lachnospiraceae bacterium
CATAGTCATCGGTTTCGGCGGTTTCCTCAATAAACTCCGGAAATTCTTCTTTGATTTATGCCGTAAAATACTCAAACGCCGCACAAAAACCAGCGAAGGCTCTCTGATACATCTCATACATTCCATATATCGCACTTACAAGTTTTTCGTCAGAATTATCAAGGTGTGCCATGATAAATTGAAGGAGTTCTTTCGTTTCCACTTCTTTGTATTCGCTGTCTTTATGCGGTATTATCAGGAATTCATATTCTTTGGTCACGGGATTTCTGAATATGAATTCAGGCCTTAATACTATATCGCTTTCTCCAATGAGATATTTGGAAGCGTTTTCCACTACCATATATATGCTCTCCATTAGCATTTTTACTTCCTGTCTGTCGGCAAGGCGGGAGTTGAAGCGGCTTAACAGGCTTTCTTTGCCTGAGATATCCACGTATAATTTCCTGTAATTATTAACCGTGCGAATCTCGGGAACAAGAACATTTTTGATTCTGTTCTTCTCAAGCATTTTTTGCCTATAGTCATTGGCCGGTTCCGATTCGTCGATATCTATTTCCATATATGTGTTGTTAATCTCGTAAATCATCTGAGTCTTCATCTTCTGTTTCCTCCAGCAAGCTTTTGATATTTTCGGTTAAATACATTTTGGTAACCGGGTTAATCCTTTTAACCTCTCGTTCCTGAGTCATCTTGCGACTGTATCCTTTATAAAGAGGCATATTCCAATCGCCCGTAAGTTGCAGATACACTTTACTTCCTTTTACCGTTACCACCAATTTAATGTTACTCATCGAAAGATATGGGTGCTCTTCTTTAATCTCGGCAAAAGCACCTTCACAAACCGAAACAACGTCATCTCTTCCAATCGAGTTTTCGTCTCGTACCATTGCGGCGACTGCATTCACGTCCTGAATCATAAGTGTCTTATCGTACGCATAGATTCCCAGATAAATGAATAAGACCGTCACTGCCAGAAGAAACGGCACCAGCACCGATGCCTCCACGGTAAATGAACCCTTGAGCTTTATCAAATCAATCCTCCTGCAATTACCCCTATTGAAAGAAAAGGCAGGAACGGAAGCTTGGTATCTCTCTTTACTTTTTTGAGTACCAGCAACACGCTCGACAAAATCGCAGTAATCATCAGGGAAACAAACAACGCCGAAAGCACCGTCTCAACTCCCGCTACAATACCTACAAAAATCAATGTCAGGGCATCTCCCTTACCGATTTTTTCTCCGGAAAGAAACGCTACAACGTACATAACTATTCCCGGAATCATGTCTGTCATGAGTTGCAAATCAGCTTCGCCGAGCACTCTTTCACGTACAAAAATCGCCGTAAGAATACCTGCGAGACAAATGTATCCGTTTATCCTCTTAGTTCGTATATCCCTAATCGTGCAGGGAATTAAGACTGCTGCCATCAATATCCACTGCCACATCTCAAGTTTGCCGAAAATCATTCGCAATAAAAGCATTTTCTTTTGCCTCCAATCTCACTTTTGGGAATCTTGAATACATTTAGTTTCAGTTCTGGACAGTCGCGCAATGTATGATATCTGTTCCCGTAGGGCGTTATCAGGACTGTTCCGTGATTCGCTTTCTTTCCGCATTTTTCACATGCATAATACCTGGCTCCGTCATTACTCCTGTATTCATCCAGTTTGTCAAAAGAAACCTCTTCTATAGTTGTCTTAAGAGCGGTACACCCAAGGGATGTGTGATACACCTTTGAACCCTTGGTGACATAGACCATCTCCGTATCGGTCTCCGGAGGTGTGTAGCCCGTAAACTTCTTCGAGTAAAATCTGTTATGAAGCCTGATTCCTTTGTAGCCCGGTATTCTTACAGGCGGCTGTATCTGATACTCCGCCCACATATCCACGCAGTCCGAACCACCCATAATATTGATTCCGCAGAACACATCTTCCATAAACGTGTAAGCATAACTATTTTTAATTCTCATCATCAGATCGCCTTCCGTAATAATGTCTTCACATATATCCGACAAAGCCAATCCCGCGTCTTCATCGCCTTCTATGGCATCGTACACGTATGAATTCTCCACATAACTTGCTCCCACATCATTAAGTATTGCTCCGATTTCGCTGTGAATTCCGAAGATTCTTATAAGCCATATCAAACACATGGCCAAAGAAAACGCTATCGGCATAACAAGCAGCGCTTCAACCGTCGCAGAACCGTTTTGTTCTTTCATATTTTCACAGGGAGTAACGGCGACATCCTTCCCGGCCAAATGGTTTTTTCCGGGAGATACTTATACCTTTCTGTATATTAATGTTTCAATTTGGGAAGGACATCGCTGTTACCCCCTACTCCACATCGTATTGTCTTTTTAGTGTGTATCCGTATCCGTACTCACTTTCCAAATAGGCCGTCACTGCCCATTTATCAAAGCAATAATCCAGCCTGAATCGCTCATTATCCGTCCACTTTCGTACGTTTAACTCGCATATGTCGCAGAACCGTTTGGTAAGCGTCTTTGAATCTGTCAAATCTATTAATATCCTCAAATAATCTTTGTAGGCCAATCCTTTATCATATTCTTCTTCCTTACCGATTTTGAAGATATCCCTTAATGTAGTTCTCCATTCGTCATGAGTCTTGATTAATGGTACCTTTCCGCCATTTAAAAGGGTCTTTACATCTTTAACGCTCTCGGCAAAACTCCATATACTTACAATCGCCGCTTCAAGCGCAGGCGCAAGTTCCGGTTGTAATACTGCTGCCGTTGCCACTTCCGCAAAGCTTCTCACCGCATCGATTCTTTCTTCGTCCTTATAAAGCGAAGCCATATTCATAGCTTCTCTTGTAAGAAGGAGTCTGTTCACTACAGCTTCCAGGTTGTGAGAATCCGTTTTTTTGCCGGCTATGAGGTATTCGGTCTCATAACTTAAAACGGTATCTTTTTCGTCATTTAAATAATTATTTGTGTAATTAATCAGATATTCTTTGAAAAAAAGATTGTCCGCTAAATCGAACTCTTTATCATTCTTTGAATTGCCCTTGTTAAGCGACCTTCCGCTCACCAAACGCGTTCCGTCAACACTTGTTCCCGATATATTGTTTACATCTTTGCATACAAGCCTCAGAGTACTTAAGAGTGATACTTCTTTTTCCTCCGTGAGCATGCTCCCATAAGCATCCTGCCACTCCTCAAAAACAGGACTTTCGAGTACTTCTTCCGCTATTTCTTCCCGATCCGAAACTTCATCAAATGTCGCTTCGTATGTGGCGGTCGACTCATATAATGACTCTATGTAGCCCACCGCATACTTATGCTTCATAAAGTTTACGGCCTGCGCCCTTATTGCAGCGCCGTCATTATCTGTAGCAAGTCTAATCTCATCAGTTTCCGCATAATATGCCTCAAGCTTCAATAAATCCCTTCCCCCAAGAAAGGGGACTCCTCCCTCGTCGAAGTTCTCGTTAAGATATCCGACGTAATG
>JAGAAH010000126.1 GCA_017615375.1 Lachnospiraceae bacterium
AAGATACGATTTTATCGAATCTTAATGATATTGAAACATCAAGTAACTACCTTCTTTCAATTATCAACGATATTCTTGATATGAGCAGAATTGAAAGCGGTAAGCTTGAATTTAACAGAGAATGGGTAAGAACTCCGGAGCTTTTATCTACGGTCGAAAAAATACTCATACCGCAGATGACGGAGAAAAAAATCGATTTTACAATAGAATATCTGCAGGATAAAGAAAGAGATGTCGAGGTATTTACGGACGCGACAAGATGCAGACAGATACTTATGAACCTGCTTAACAATGCATATAAGTTTACCAAAGAAACCGGAAAAGTGTCTCTTAAGATTGAGAGAACTTTTATATCGAAGACGGAATGCCGTGATAAAGTTACGGTTAAAGATAACGGATGCGGTATGAGTAAGGAATTCCTGGAAAGAATATATGAGCCGTTTTCACAGGAGCGGAATGTGTATTCCAATAAGTATTCAGGAACCGGCTTGGGACTTGCGCTTGTTAAACGTATAGTAACGGAGATGGGTGGCAGCATTGAAGTGGACTCCGAGCTTGATGTCGGAACGACGTTCGTTATTGATATTCCTTTTGAATATAGGCTTGCAACCGAGGAAAAGAAAGAAGAAGAGATTGAGCTTAAGATGAACATTGATGCGATTCTTAACGGCAAATCGATTCTTCTTGCGGAAGATCAGGAGCTAAATAGGCGTATAGCAGCCAAACTTCTTGAATCCAAGAAGATGAAGGTTACGCATGCGGTTAACGGTCTTGAGGCATACAGATTATTCAATGAATCGCAGGACGGTACGTTTGATATGATTCTTATGGATATCAGAATGCCGGTTATGAGCGGAATAGAGGCAACGAAGAAGATCAGAGAATCAATGAATTCCGATGCCAATAAGATTCCGATAATCGCGATGACCGCAAATGCATTTGCAGAGGATGTTAAGGAATGTATTAATGCCGGAATGAATGCGCATTTATCGAAGCCAATATATCCTGATACATTATTTACGACGATGGCAAGGTTTTTTGTTGAAAGTTAAGATTATTTAGGCTATAATATCAAAGGTTTTTAAAGACTATTCTATGGAGGTTCCTATGGAGAATTTTGTTATTTTTTTCAATTCATTTTTTAATTACATCGTATTATTGTTGATTTTTGTAGCGGTGGGCGCGATAGGCGCAATCGTAGGAGCTTTTATGGCAAAGAAAAAAGCAATGAAAAATGCAGAAAATCCGGATGATTCCGCCAAGGAAAATCAGGATACAGATAAATAATTCGGAGGATATATAAAATGAGACAGTTTACAGCTAATGAGCTGCGTAAGACCTGGAAGCAGTTCTACATTGACAGAGGTCATGTTGATGTAGGTGCGGTTTCGCTTGTTTCCGACGGTTCTACGGGAGTTATGTTTAATGTTGCGGGTATGCAGCCTTTAATGCCTTATCTTCTTGGCAAAAAGCACCCTATGGGAACGAGACTCTGTAACGTTCAGGGTTGTGTGCGTACCAATGATATCGACTCGGTAGGCGATAAGAGCCATGTTACTTTCTTTGAGATGATGGGTAGCTGGAGTCTTGGAGATTACTTTAAGGAAGACAGATGCAAGTGGAGTTACGAGCTTTTAACGCAAGTTTTTGGATTTGATGCAGACCATCTTGCAGCTACGGTATTTGCAGGCGACGAGAATGCACCGAGAGATGAAGAAGGTGCCGAGTGCCGTATTAAGTCGGGATTTAAGAAGGAGAATATCTATTATCTTCCTGCAGAAGATAACTGGTGGGGCCTTGAATACGGTCCTTGCGGTCCTGACTCTGAAATGTTCTATATAGCAGATAAGCCTGATTGCGGTCCTAACTGCGGTCCGGGATGTAATTGCGGTAAGTATACCGAGCTTGGTAACGACGTATTTATGCAGTATGAGAAGCATCATGACGGTCACTTGACTCCGCTTTCTCAGAAGAATGTTGATACAGGCTGGGGACTTGAGCGTAATCTTGCTTTCCTTAACGGAAGCAAGGATGTATATCAGGTTGACGTATTCGTTCCTGTAATTAAATATATTGAGGACAAAGCTCATGTAAAGTACGACGAGGATGAAAAGACCACAAGATCCATGAGAATCTTGGCAGACCATATTCGTACATCCGTTATGTTAATAGGCGACGAGGCAAAGCTTGTTCCTGCCAATACAGGTGCGGGATATATCTTAAGAAGACTTATCCGTCGTGCGGTAAGACATGCAAGAGCTCTTAATATTAATAAAGAGCAGATTTTAGAGATGGCAGCAATATATATTGATGAAGTATATAGCGAAAGCTATCCTAATCTTGTTAAGAATCGCAAATTTGTGCTTACGGAGCTTGAGCGAGAGATTTCACGTTTTGAGAGCACGCTCGAGAACGGCATGAAGGAATTCAAGAAGATTCTTGATACGACCAAAGCAGCAGGAAAGAAGGAGATTGCAGGTTCCGATGCATTCTTCCTTTATGATACATACGGATTCCCGGTTGAGCTTACTGTAGAGCTTGCAGAAGAAGAAGGACTTAAAGTCGATGAAGAAGGCTTTAAGGTTTCTATGGAAGAGCAGAAGCAGAAGGCAAGAGAGAATCAGAACTTCTCTGCTAATCTCACAACCGGTGCAGGCGTATTTGATAACCTTGATGAGTCTATTACAACGGAATTTACGGGTTATACAACAACCGAAGATAAGGGTAAGATTGTAGCCATGGCTTGTGGCGACAATTTGTGTGATGAGCTTAAAGAGGGCATAGAAGGCGTTATTATTACCGATAAGACTCCGTTCTACGGAACAATGGGCGGTCAGGTAGGAGATAAGGGTTATATTACTCTTGATAACGGTGCCAAGTTTGAAGTAACAGAAGCCATTCATGTTGCAGGCGGAAGAACAGCTCATGTAGGTCGTGTTATTGCAGGCGCTTTTAAGAAGGGCGATGCTGTACTTCTTACTGTAGATAGCAGCGAAAGAGCAAAGACATGTCGTAACCATTCGGCAACTCACCTTCTTCAGAAGGCTCTCCGCGAGGTACTCGGAGATCATGTTGAGCAGGCAGGTTCTTATCAGGATACCGATAAGACAAGATTTGACTTCTCACATCATCAGGCTTTAACTCCTGATGAACTTAAGAAAGTTGAGAATATCGTTAACGAGAAGATTGCGGAAGCTCTTCCTGTTGTTACCGATGTCATGAGCATAGATGAGGCTAAGAAAACAGGAGCAATGGCACTTTTCGGAGAAAAGTACGGAGATTCCGTTCGTGTAGTTTCCATGGGTGATTTCTCCAAGGAACTTTGTGGTGGTACTCATGTTAAGAATACGGCCGATTGTATGGCATTTAAGATTGTATCAGAAACAGGCGTTGCTGCAGGTGTAAGAAGAATCGAAGCTTTAACGGGCGATAATGTGCTTAATTACTATAAGAATCTTGAAGCCGAGATGGAGAAGGCAGCTAAGGCAGCCAAGACAACGGTTTCCTCTTTGGCAGAGAGAGTAGAGCATATGATGGCCGAGATTAAGGAACTTTCAAGTGAGAACGAATCTTTAAAGAGCAAGGCTGCCAAGGAAGCTTTGAAGGGTTCTGATGATGCTGCAGAAGAAGTTAACGGAGTAACCTTGATTGCAAGATCCGTTCCTAATGTAGATATGAACAATCTTCGTGAGCTTGGCGATTCATTAAAAGAAGGCAAGGATATGGCAGTTGTCGTTCTTGCATCCGCT
>JAGAAH010000127.1 GCA_017615375.1 Lachnospiraceae bacterium
AAATAGGAGGATATTATGGCAGGAACTAACCCTAATTACCCGTTAAGACCTGATTATGTTGACGTAAGCGAACCCATGAAGGAGAATATTGCGAAGCTTGGAGCTTTGATAACGGACAGAATTCCGATTAAGCTTAAGTTCCATAAGGTTACGAAGGACGATCCCGAGTACTGGGCAGTAAGAATTCTCTGCTATGATGATGATTCGATTGCAAAGTTTGTAATCGACAATTTTAAGAAGATAAGAGAACCGAAGACGTTTGAAGATCTTAAGAAAAGCTCCGGATTGCCGGATGATAAGTTAAACGAGATTCTTGATAAAATCTCTTATACGGGCCTTGTTGAGTATAACTGGGAGAATGAGAAGCATGAGAAGCAGTGGGTGCTTCCGATGTTTGTTCCGGGTTCGGGCGAATTCTCTAATATGAATCTTAAGCTTATAGACGAACATCCTGAACTTGGTATGTTCTTTGAGCATATGACGAGACTTCCGTTAGAGAAGGTTACACCTATGGTGCCTGCAGGCGGCGCAGGTATCGGTATGCATGTTATTCCGGTACAGAAGGAAGTTGATATGTGTAATGAGTCAATATCAATCGAGAAGATTTCATATTGGCTTGATAAGTATGAAGGAAAGTATGCAGCATCTCCTTGTTCATGTCGTCGTTCGCGTATGACTTATGAAGAGGGCTGTGCCGATGATTTTAACGACTGGTGTATAGCAGTCGGTGATATGGCTGACTATGTAGTAGAGACCCATAAGGGCGGAAGATACATAAGTAAGGAAGAGGCTTTAGAGATATTTAAGAAGGGCGAAGAGAACGGATTCGTCCATCAGATAACCAATATTGACGGCGAGAATAAGATTTTCGCTATCTGTAACTGTAACGTTAACGTATGTTACGCATTAAGAACATCACAGTTATTCAATACACCTAATATGTCTGCATCCGCATATCGCGCACACGTTGAGAAGGAAAAGTGCGTTGCCTGCGGTCGCTGCGTAGAGGTTTGTCCTGCAGGTGCTTTGTCACTTGGTCAGAAGTTATGTAAGAAGGACGGAACGGAAGTTAAGTATCCTAAGCATCTTTTACCATCCGATAAGCCTTGGAGCGAGAAGGACTGGGATTGGGACTACAGAGACAATAACAGAATCGAGACTCATGAATCCGGTACCGCACCTTGTAAGACGGCTTGTCCGGCTCATATAGCCGTACAGGGTTACTTAAAGCTTGCATCACAGGGTAAGTATACGGAAGCGCTTGCTTTAATCAAGAAGAATAATCCGCTTCCTGCAGTATGCGGTCATATCTGTAACAGACGTTGTGAAGATGCTTGTACAAGAGGAACAATCGATCAGGCAATAGCTATAGATGAAGTTAAGAAGTTTATAGCCATGAAAGATATGGATGAGGCAACAAGATATATCCCTAAGAAGGTTATTCCTAAGGTTAAGGGAGAATTCGAAGAGAAGGTTGCTATAATCGGTGCAGGTCCTGCAGGTCTTTCATGTGCATATTATCTTGCAGAAAAAGGATATAGACCTACAATATTTGAGAAAAACGCTAAGCCGGGCGGTATGCTTAGATATGGTATCCCGTCATATAAGCTTGAGAAGGAAGTAATCGATGCCGAGATTGAGATCATGAAGATTATGGGTGTCGAGATTAAGTGCGGCGTTGAAGTAGGTAAGGACGTAACGATTGAGTCCTTAAGAAAAGAAGGATATAAGGCGTTTTACATCGCAATCGGCTGCCAGGGCGGAAGAAAGGTTGGCGTTCCAGGCGAAGACGGTAAGGGTGTTGTAACCGCAGTTGATTATCTAAGACAGATTAACGGTGAAGAAAAGTACGATATCGAAGGCGATGTAGTAGTTATCGGTGGTGGTAACGTAGCTATCGACTGCTCCAGAGATTCTGTTCGCGTCGGTGCACCGAAGGTTACGCAAGTTTCACTCGAGACAAGAGATATAATGCCTGCAAGTGTTGAAGAGATTGAAGAAGCAGAGCACGACGGAGTTAACTTCTTCGGAGGATGGGGACTTAAGGAAATCCATCTTGACGAAGCAGGTAAAGTTTCCGCAATTACATTTAAAAAGTGCGTAAGAGTTAAGGATGATGACGGAAGATTTAATCCTCAGTATGACGAGAATGATACAATGACGATAGATTGTAAGCATATCGTTCTTGCGGTTGGTCAGTCAATCGTATGGGGAGAGCTTTTAGCCGGCACGAAGGTAGAATTGGGACGCGGTAACGGTGCGGTTGTCGATCCTAAGACTTATCAGACGGCAGAGCCTGATATATTTGTCGGTGGTGACGTATATACGGGACCTAAGTTTGCAATCGATGCAATTGCGGCAGGTAAGGAAGCAGCTACATCAATCCACAGATTCGTACAGCCTCATGCGTCACTTACGATAGGACGTAATCAGAATTACTATGTAGAGCTTAATAAGGATGATATCCTTGTTGAAAGCTATGATAATTCATCACGTCAGATACCGGGACGCAAGGGTGAGTATGACAAGAAGTCATTTAGAGACAATAAGCTTACATTTACCGAAGAACAGGTTAAGAAAGAGACCGCACGTTGCTTAAGCTGCGGTGCGACAATCGTAGATGTTAACCAGTGTGTAGGTTGCGGACTTTGTACAACACGTTGCGAATTCGATGCAATTCATTTAAGACGTGACGTTCCTGAAGCATCAACGATGCGTAGGAGTGAAGATAAGCTTAAATACATTCTTCCTAACGGATTAAAGCAGGCCATTAAGGTTAAGCTTCATCCTAAGAAGAAAGAAGACTGGGAGTAAAGTATGCACGAACTTGGTGTGGTTTTTCATATAATTGATGATGTGACGAAGGTCGGTGAAGAGAATAAGCTTACGGATGTTCAGTCTGTAACGTTACAGCTTGGTACGGTTTCGACCGTTATCCCGAGTTATCTTAAGGATTGCTGGGAGTGGGCTGTTAAGAAAACCGAACTTCTTAAGAATGCGGAACTTATAATAGAACCGATTGAAGCAATAACATTTTGTGAAGACTGCAAGAGCGAATATGATACAATTAAATATGGTAAGACGTGCCCTAATTGTGGCAGCGGCCATACGTATCTTGTGCAGGGAAATGAGTTTATGATTAAGGAAATTGCAGGTTCGTAACCTGTAAGATGCTTGTTTACCGGTCTTATATAATAAGACTTGTAATAAATCAAAACACTTTTAAAAGGGAGGTAATCCTATGATATTCCAACTTTACGGAGATCAGGCCATGATGCAGCTTCTTGGTTTTGTTCTCGTATTCACCGGACTTATTCTTATGAATGAGATCGGAAGAAGAACTAAGCTTGGCGGTGTATGCGTATTTATCGTACTTCCGCTTATACTTACGGCTTACTTTATCGCAGTAGCACTTGGTGCAAAGGCAGGTGCTGAGTGGGCACTTAACAACCAGACATATCTTTATATGAACGGTTGGTTCCATTATGCTAAGTTATATGCAGCTGATATCGGTTGTGTCGGCTTCATTATGATTAAGTATAAGTGGGGAATCGGTGCTAAGGACTGGTTTAAACCTTGGCCGTTTGTAATCGTAGCAATCAACATTCTTATCGCTGTCGGCTCCGATATCGAATCTGCAGTTAAGGGATTTGCTGCAGGCGGTATGGCAGGTGGCTGGTGGTTCTCATCAGAGAATGTATGGTTATACGGTGGCTGGTGGAATGTTGTTAACGCTATTGCCGGTGTTATCAATATTTTATGTATGACAGGTTGGTGGGGAATTTACTCATCAAAGAAGCATGATGATATGCTTTGGCCTGACATGACATTCTGGTTTATCATTGCTTACGATGTATGGAACTTTGAATATACATATTGTAATCTTCCTACACATACATGGTATTGCGGTTTCGCACTTTTACTTGCTCCTACATTTGCTAACGCATTCTGGAACAAGGGTGGTTGGATTCAGAACCGTGCCAATACACTTGCTATCTGGTGTATGTTTGCACAGGTATTCCCGCTCTTCCAGCTTAAGGAGCCATTTGCAGTATTGCCGTCGCTCTATAAGGGTGCAGTTGAAAACGGCATAACTGCTCTTGATATGACTAACTTCAAGACAGTAGCAGAGCTCGAAGCAGCAGGTATCACAGCAAATCCTACAGCACAGGGCGTTGTTGCGGTATTGGCTTTGGCAGCTAACGTAATTTGCTTCGCGGTAATTCTTAAGAGATCGTTTGAACAGAAGAAGAATCCTTATAAGAATGAGATCTTCGCAGGAACAAGAGATTTCGAAGAAGCAATGGCAAGAAGAGAGTAATAACATATTAGTTAACAAACAAAGCGGGAATGGCTTAAGCCATTCCCGCTTTGTTTGTTAACTAATATGTTATTAC
>JAGAAH010000128.1 GCA_017615375.1 Lachnospiraceae bacterium
AATTGCGCATATCAATCTTCGTTTGTAAACGTGATTCTTCAATAGCGTTATCAAGTTCTTCCTTTTCTTCTCCTGACAAATTGTACGCTTTTGCTATAATTGCGCTCCATTCTTTAGGCACATTCTTTCTGCCATTTTCAACAGCCGATAAGAACGGTGTTGTCGTTCCCAATATCTCTGCCATATTTCCCATTACCTGATGATGCTTAATCCTTAATATTCTTACAAATTCTCCAAATTTAGTATACATATAACATCCCTCCTTCAGTAAGCTATCTTTATAATATCATCACTCTACCAATGTGTCAATATGAATATTAACCTAAATTTGGTAGGGCTTTAACTTGTTAAAACTTCATTTTTTATCAAATGTATTGAGTTACAAACCTTGTCAGCAACGCATAATTCACGACAATCAAACCGGGCGTCTATCGTGAGCCCGTGGTATTAAGAAGTCAAAATACGGAGGAATTCTAATACTTATCGAAATTTCCCGCAGGAATTCGTTACCGGGTTACGTGGCTTTCGTAGGTTATAGTCATTCATCCCGTAAAGATTTAATACCGGGTTACGGAGCATTCATAGATTATAGTCACTCATCCCGTAAATTTTCATTACCAGGTTACGGAGTAATCGTATATTATAATAATCTATCCCGTAGTCATGCTTATAAATATTACGGGATAGATTACAAAAGCTATTGAATCTGCCGTAATATAACCCAAGATGGGTACGGGAGAACCCTATAACCCGATCATATCACCCGTAAAGGGTACGGCCCTGATACGGAACACTTAAAAAATACCCTCCTTGCCGATTTGTACGGCAAAGAGAGTACCTATCATTCCCCATCGGGGTTTTAATTTTATAATTAGATTTGATTTGCGATGTCAGGGATATAGCGCATAACCTCGGTTAAGCCCGCCATGCAAAATGCAAATCCCATCATAAGAATGATAATGGCGATTGCTCCCTTATCATACTTATATGTGCCTTCTTCCATGAAGCTTGATACGATGACTTCGACCCCAAGACTTATTAGGATAAATGGCCAGAACTTGATGATGAATACGAAATCAAGGGCCATAAACTGCTGTAATAAAAATACGATTCCGAATCCGACAAGCGATATGCCTGCGGTAATCACTCCGACCCTATGCGTTCTTTTCTGTGTCATTACTGCATCCATCTACTCTCGCCTTCTTTCCCTTGATAAGTACTATACCGATAACGATAAGTGCAATTGCAACTACGATTCGTGGAATGCCATACACGAAATTCTCTGCCCAGTCTCCAATAAAGACTTCAGCTGCACGTGCAACATACCAATCCAGACGATTCCAAAGTGTAAAAGCTCCTGCTGCGATCAATAAACCGCCTATCCACTTTGCAAGCTTGGAATTGCTAACCTTAATACCTTCAATTCCGAGTATGTCTTCCCATATAGCCTTATCCTCAACCAATTCAAGCTCTTCTTGTGTAAGCTTAGCCATATTTCTTGCATGGAAGAATCCGACAATCCATACAAGCACTTCAGCAAGTACGAAAACGTCTTCTACCTGCAAAACAAACATAAACAGGAATCCAAGCAAGAAGATTGCAAGCAAGCTTGCTCCCATTTTCATGAATCCCATGTACATCTCTGCTGCGCCCGGAAGCAGAGAAAAAATAAATGTAAGAAAACTATTTCTCTTTGTCTTTTTCATCACTCAATCCTCCTATAAAATCCCTTAAAAAATGGGTATCTCCTTTAAATATATTCTTTGATGAACCAATTATATGTAAGATGCCTTCTTTAGGCATGATTTCTATATCTGCGGTAACCTTGCCGGTATCTATCTTAGGCAAACTCTTATCTCCCACAGGTACCAATATAAGCACGGCTATCGCTGCCGCAACGGCAATCGCAACTCTTATCGAGTATGCTGTAAAGCTTAACGTCCTTCTATCCTTCATCTTCTTCGAGATGTCGGGTTCCTCCCCATGTTCCCGGGTTAGTCGAAGAAGAATATTATCTTCTAGATCAGGAGGGGCCGTAACCAAATCATTCGCTTCTATATCCTCGATCATCTTACTTAATTCTTCATCTGTTAAATAATCAAGTCTCATATAAGGTCCTCCTTCCGTATCTTAGCTTTAACAAGATCCCTCGCGCGATAGATTCTTGTCTGCACCGTCTTAAGCGGTGTGCTTAGTTCAAACGCTATCTCTTTAGCGCTTCTGTCCTCTACGAAGTATAACCGCGCCACCTCGCGGTACGGTGGCGGCAGGTTGTCTACTACTTCTTGTATGTTGGCCAATATTTCTTTATTCATTACCGAATTGATAAGTTCGTCGCGCTCCGAACTCTCCTCCGGCATCTCCTCCTCCGGTGTAGCAATCATCCGTCGACCCGCGCTTCTTAGATAATCGATACACTTATTGCTCGCTATTCTTGCAAGATAGGCTTTTTCATTCTCCCCGTCGAAAGTATCAAGGTGTGTGTACGCCGATATAAAAGTTTCCTGGGTCAGGTCTTCTGCGACGAAGTAGTCGCCGACGTGTCTTAGGCAAATGGAGAAAATTAGATTCTGATATTCTTTTATAAGTCGCGATATCGTTTCGTTAGAATCTATTTTACTCACCTCCCCTTGGCACTTTCATTTAATATAACGAAGTCGGTCTTAATTTGTCTTCAAATTCATTAAAAAATTTTTCTTTGTCGTTGCTTTCTATATATAGTATAATTATAGTTAGTAAAATGTCTATATATCGATTACTAATTTGAGGAGGAATTTAACATGTCACAGGAAGAACGCCATTTGGCAGCCAAAAATGCGTTATGCTTCTATATGACGCTTCTAATTTCAACAGTCACGCTTATCACCAACTTCATCATTCCGGATAACAAATTGCTCTGGCTAAAAGTCGGTTTATGCGTGCTGTCACTTGTAATTATAATTACGGCAAGACTGTTACCGCAGATAGAATACAATAAGAAAATGCACTTCTATCTGTACTCGCTTCTTCCGATGTATATGGTAATACTTCCTTTCTATACAGAAATGCACGTATATGCGCTTTTCTATCCGATATGCATAACAACTCTTTTCTTCATGGACTTTAAGATGATAATTAAGGGTGCAATCGGTGCGATGGTTGGTCTTACTCCAATGTTAATTATTATAATTAGGGATGCTGACGGCGATAAGTCAATGATAGCCGGCGGAGTTATCCAATTCTTATATGCAACTCTTTGCTGTTTTATGGCCGTTGCAATCGTTAAGGTGCTCGAATCTCAGAATAAAGAGACCTTCTCCTCCTTAAAGAACGCAGCCGACACCAACGCCGAAAACGAGGAGCGTGTTCTTCGTTCCGCGGTAGATATCAATTCACAGCTTGAATCGGCAACGACCTTGTGTACATCCTTAAAAGATAACTTACATATTACCAATAATTCGATTAACGATATTGCTACAAGCATGAGAATGACTGCAGGTGAAATCGAACACCAGACGGTTATGACAAGCGATATTCAGAATACCGTATCAGAAACCAAGGCATACGCCAACGAGATGCGTACCATCTCAAGCGAAGCAATCGCGACC
Organism: Lachnospiraceae bacterium; assembly: GCA_017615375.1. Taxonomy (GTDB): domain Bacteria; phylum Bacillota; class Clostridia; order Lachnospirales; family Lachnospiraceae; genus XBB1006. The sequence goes on from JAGAAH010000128.1 coordinate 3,588, forward strand.
GTTAAGGAAGGTGCAGACCTTATCAAAGAACTTAAGGAACTTGCAAGTAAAACAGCAGAACTTAACCGTAATACATCGGCTGCAACGAAGAAGCTTGAAGAGCGTATCCACGACGTAACAAGCATTTCGGATACAATTCTTAACATCTCATCTCAGACCAATCTTCTTGCACTTAACGCATCAATCGAAGCCGCTCGTGCAGGTGATGCAGGACGAGGATTTGCTGTAGTTGCGGATGAGATAAGACAATTGGCAGAACAGACAAGAGAATCGACAGAGCAGATTACCGGTATAGTCGGTGACCTTACGAAAGAAGCAGAGAATACCGCTCTTAATATGAATATAACGGCAGAATCGGTTGATAAGCAGAATGCCAATATCGAAGTAACAGGTGAGAAATTCTCGGATATCTACAATAAGATTAATACTCTTGCGGATTCCGTAGATCAGATAACCAAGAAGGTTGATACGATTGTTGATGCAACTACTGCAATTACGGAAAGTATCACGAATATATCTGCTACAAGTGAGGAAATCCTTGCTTCGACAGAAAGCAGCTCTTCATTGAGTTCATCTGCAGCAGACGAGGTTCAGAACCTCTCCGATTCGCTGAATGTAATACTTAATGCATCCAATAAACTAACTGCACATTAGTAGTTTCGATGCATTTATGAAAATTGTATATAAATTTCGTGTCCTTTCTTCTGTGTATTTTTTGTTATGCTATAATTTTATTTAATATATACTCACTAATTAGGAGGTACTATTCATGAACCAAGGACAATTTCGTCGCGCCAATCGTATGGCGTTCATCATTAACACCATGATTCTTGTTTCAGCTGTACTTTTAATGCTTTTCCAGGCACTTGAGATTGGCCTTAATGCCGCAATCACTGCCGAGCTTATTGCTGCAGTAGTCGGTTTCTCAATGATGCTTTTCGGAATGCTTAAAGGACGCGACAACAAACTCGGCGTTATTATGATAATGACCGGCTCAGCACTTGTATATTTCGTTATCATGATTGCTCAGAACCAATTCCTTTTCTTCTCATATGGAATGCCTATTATGGCTTCATGCGTAGTATACCTTAATCCTAAGGTTGTGAAGTTCGGAACTTTAGAGCTTGCACTCGCTTATCTTATTGTATTCATAAGAAATATCGTCGGCAAGACTGCTGTCCTTAAAGATACCGTTGTCGACACAACGGTTATCATACTTTTCTTAATCGTTGTTAACTATGTGGTTAAGCTTCTTGTGAAGTTCAATCAGGAAAACAACGACGCTGCACAAGCTGCTGCAGAAGAAACCAATATCATCACCAACAATATACTTAATACAGCCGACAGTATCGGAGAATACTTCAATACAGTTACTGACAACATGAACAAACTTAAGGATATTGTAAGAAGCAATAACGAAGCGATGGACAGAAT
>JAGAAH010000129.1 GCA_017615375.1 Lachnospiraceae bacterium
GGAATATCCCACACAATAGAATTTAAACTTGGTATCATTTTCCTCGTTTAACTTCTGCTGTGCTTTCTCTACTCCGAGAAGATCAAGGTTATGAACATCTTCTTTTTCAATGACCTTCTCCTCGGGAAATTCAAGATCCACATGAACTTCCTCTGTCTTAAGTACACGACCTGCCGCCGCAATACATACCTCGGAAAGCTTATTGTCAATCTGAGCTTCAAGGGATTCCTTAACTCTACCAATAGTACGTCCTACACGTCCTATGTCATGAATCTGACCGTCGATCATCGACCTTGTCTCATGTTCAAGATTACAGTGAGCAACAACGCAGAAATCATCCTCATCCTTATATCCGACCGTACCGACAACATTTCTCGTTCCTATATCGAGGCCGAATACCAATTCTTTTCCCTGATACTCTACTGTTCCCATCTCTTCACTCCTAATCTATATAATTCCTTATCTATCGCTGTTTTCGTGTCTTCAAAACTGCCGCTGTTATCAATAATAACTTTTGTCCCGGCAATAAACTCTTCGTTACTTAACTGCGATGCCATAACCGCTTTAATTCTCTCGTCCGAATATCCGCGGCTTAACCTTAACCGCTCTGCCCTTATATCTTCTTCTGCATATACATACCAGAGTTCGTCGCAAATCTCATCATAATGCTCTTCAATAAGCAACGCGGCTTCCAGTACAAGAAGTTTGGTTGCGCTTTTACACGCTGCTTCTATTATATCCGATATGGCTTCCTTAACCAACGGAAACACCACAGAATTAACAGAGTTTTTAAGATTTGCATCCTTGAAAAAAACTGCTGCCAATTTCTTGTTGTCTATTGTCCCATCTTCTCTTAATACATCTTGCGGAAGAATGCTTTTAATACCCTCATAAGCTGCATTTCCCGGCATCATTAAGTTCGCCGCCAGCTCATCGGCCTTAATAATTACCGCCTTATAAGCATCTTCCATATACTTTAAGACTTCGGATTTACCTGCGCCTACGCCGCCCGTTATACCAAGAATTATCATTATTTTGCCTCATACCAATCCTTGCCGTCATGTATGTCAACGACAAGATCTACCGACAACTTACTTGCGTTACACATTTCTTCTTCAAGTATCTTATATACTTTCTCTACTTCTCTGTCCGCTGCTTCTATAAGAAGTTCGTCATGAACCTGCACCAATATCTTGGCGTCCACCTTATCGCTTTTAAGTCTCTTATAGACATTAATCATTGCAATCTTCATAATGTCTGCAGCGGTTCCCTGAATCGGTGCATTCATAGCCACGCGTTCACCGAACTGTCTTACCATGAAAGCACTTTCTTTAATCTCCGGAATCTGACGACGTCTGTTATATAACGTCAGTGCATATCCCTTTTCCTTTGCAAAAGCTATAAGCCCGTCAAGATATGTCTTAATCTTAGGATAAGCCTTAAAATAATTCTCTATATATTCGGTCGCCATCTTCTGCGGAATATGCAAATCCTCGCTTAAACCGTATGCGCTGATTCCATATACTATACCGAAATTAACGGCCTTTGCTCTTCTTCGTAAATCATCCGTCACTTCTTCAAAAGGAACGTTAAATGCCTTCGAAGCCGTCATCCTATGTATATCCTTACCTGACTTATAGGCACTTATTAAATTCTCATCGCCCGACATATGAGCCAGAAGTCTTAATTCTATCTGTGAATAATCCGCATCCACAAACGTATATCCTTCTTTCGGAACGAATACTTTTCTTATCAATCTTCCGAGTTCCATACGTATCGGGATATTCTGTAAATTCGGGTCCTGCGAGCTTAATCTTCCCGTTGCGGTAACCGTCTGATTAAAGGACGTATGGATTCTTCCGTCGTCTTTAATATAATTAATAAGTCCTTCCGCATATGTAGACTTAAGCTTGGTTAGGGTTCTATATTCAAGAATGTCGTTAACTATAGGATAATCCTTGGATAGCTTTTCCAATACATCTGCTGCCGTCGAATATCCCGTCTTAGTCTTCTTACCGTTAGGAAGGTTAAGCTTTTCAAATAGAATAACACCGAGTTGCTTAGGTGAATTAATGTTAAACTCCTCACCGGCGAGCGCATATATATTCTTTTCAAGACGTTCTATCGATTCGGTTAAGTTATCTCCGTACTCCTTTAATGCTGTCTTTTCAGCTCTTATACCTTCCTTTTCCATGCTGTCAAGAACAAAGGTAAGCGGAAGCTCTATCTGCATGTAAAGTGAAAGCATATTCTCACTCTGTATCCTCGTAAGAAGCTCGTCATACGCTTTGATACATATATCCGCTTCTATAAGGGAAGCAGTTGCTATATCCGTTTCTTTCTTTGAAGATACCATAAGTCCCAAATATTCTGCCGCAACATAGTCATAGCTATACTCTTCTCTTATAGGATTAAGAAGATATGCCATTAAATATACGTCTTCTATCTTGTCCGCATTTTCAAGATATTCCTTGTCTTTGGAAGATACGTATTTATAAAATGCTTTGGCGGAAGGCAATATAAGCTTACTCGTTTTATTAACCAGTGTATGCACGTACGAATCAAGCAAATCCATATCCGTACCGGTGCCTAAGCTGAATAAATCAAGCTGTACGTTATCTTTGAAGAATATATTACCGCCCGCGCCTTCATCGGTTACTATCGATAATTCGATTCCGCTTATGTCCTTGTCGTTATGTCTTACTATGTTGACAGAAACCGTCTTACCGACAGCTTTTTCCATTACTTCATCAAACTCTTCACGGGTAAGTCCTGTCTTATACTTTAATTCGTAATTATTAACCTCTGCGGTATCCGCATTATCAAATCTATCGAGAAGCTTATTAAACTCCAGACGCTTGCACATGGCATATGCTTCTTTGGTATAAAGATTACCCATCTTAAGCTCATCAAAAGAAACCTCGATCGGAGCATCCGTAATAATTGTTGCCAATGTCTTGCTAAGATATGCCTGCTCTTTATTCTCGGTTAAGTTCTTATTAAGCGCTTTTTTCGTAATCTCATCAAGATGTGCGTATAGATTATCAAGATTTCCGTATGTAGCGATAAGCTCCGTTGCAGTCTTCGGCCCCACTCCCGGCACTCCCGGAATATTGTCGGAACTATCTCCCTGCAATGCCTTAACATCAATATATTCTACAGGTGTAACACCCATTACTTTCTCAACATCTGTCTTAAAGTAATTTTCTATCGTTGTCTGTCCCTTTATGGTCTTAGGGATTCTAATCATTACCTTATCGGTAGCAAGCTGTAATAAATCCCTGTCTCCCGATATTATTCTTACATCATATCCCTTTTCTTCGGATATTCTCGCAATTGTTCCCAGGATATCGTCAGCTTCGTATCCTCTATACATAAATATCGGAACCTGCATCGCTTTTAACATATCCTGAATAACCGGAACCTGCTCTGTAAATTCCGGGTCGGCCTTATGTCTTGTACCCTTATATGCTTCAAACATCTTATGGCGAAACGTCTTCTCATGCACATCAAAAGCAACTCCGAAATAATCCGGAGCTTCTTCCGCAATAATCTTAAACATGATGTTAAGAAAGCCGTATACCGCATTGGTATGGAGGCCTTCTCTATTGGTAAGCGGCGGAATGCCGTAATAGGCTCTATTCAATATGCTGTGACCGTCCATAAGGACTACTTTCTCGCCCATAAGGTCAAATCTCCCTATCTTGTATGTTACAGTTCTATTGTACACTATATCTAGCTAATAATAAAGTGTTTTTTTATTATTAGAGATACCCTTAATCAAAAGAAAAAGCAGGGCTTAATTGCCCTGCTCTTCGGTATTTTCCTGCTTATCAATATCTCTTTTTCCCTTATACGTCTTAATCGTCACTGCCGATATTCCGCGCATCTCGCTTACCGTAAGGATAAGATAATTCTCATAATCATATACATAGTAAAGAGTCATCTCTCCGGTCTCTTCATCGACGTCGAAACCTTGGTTCGGATGAGCAACCGCTATTATATCACTAAACGTCGCACCCCAGCTTAATTCACCCGGCAATCGCATTATAGGATAATCGGCTCCCGTCTCTCTTATGTCTATCGTAAGCGAATATACATACGCTTCTTCTATCGTACACTTTACATCATAAGGATTATAAAGACCTATAACTATATTATAATTGCAGTTTTCTTTACTTAAGATTATTGTATCGGTCGTTCTTTCGTTAGGTCCTAACATAAAGTTCTCGTCGAACCCGTAATCACTTAAGTTGAAAGTCCACTCGTCGCTTATTCTCTTATACGAAAACGGCAACGAATAAGCCGTACTTCCCACAGATATGACACAGTCCTCAAACGTAGGATTGTTCTGCATAATATGTCGATCTTCGTCTGCCTGCTTCTTAAGTGTATCTTCCGTTATATCCGGCAATTCAAGGTCTTCCTTGTCAGCATTTCCGCTTGCGGCCTTATTATCGCCTTCTCCTTCGGATGCATCGGTTATAATATCTCTTATATCAAGACGTCTGTCGCATCCCATAAGTACAAGTGACACACATATTAAAAGCATAAGCAATGCTTTATTTCTTTTCATCAAATCATAACTCCTAAAAAAACCTTGAGTTTAATTATCCAATATACTCCGCAATAAGCTTTAATGTAGACAAAGCTCCATCCTTATGGCTTCTCTCATAGCCATGAGACGCATATACGCCTGCACCGATAAGTCCGTGCTTAATATCGTATCCTGCGCGAAGTGTAGCCTCTACATCAGAACCATAGTAAGGATAGATATCTACGGCATAATCTGCTTTGGCTCTCTTTGCTGCATCGATGAGTCCTTTTACAACGTCATACGCGTAAGGACCGCCTGAATCCTTAGCACAGATCGATACCTGACGCTCATCGCACTGTAATCCGTCACCCACGCAACCCATATCTACGGAAATTGCTTCGGTTACATTCTCCGGTACAGATGCGGAACCGCCGTGTCCAACCTCTTCGTACACGGTAATATGTGCATATACCTGACGTGCCGGTTTCTTCTTCTCATCCTTAAGATACTTTGCATATCCGAGTAAAATTGCTACGGATAACTTGTCATCAAGGAAACGGCTCTTGATATATCCCTTCTTTGTAATAACTGTTCTCGGATCAAAGCACACGATATCGCCTACACCGATTCCGAGCTTTTCCGTATCTTCTTTTGACTTAACCACTTCATCAAGTACAACTTCCATCTTATCCCAAGCACGCTTGGTATCGTTATAGTCGCCGTTTACATGGATTGATGCATTGCAAAGCTGCAATGTTCCTTCATACTCGCCCTTATCCTTTGTAATTACGATACAATTCTCTGCTTCTGCATTATTTGCATTCATACCACCAAGAGGAACAAGACGTAATCTTCCGTTGCCCTTAACTTCGGCAACCATTCCGCCAAGTGTATCCATATGAGCCTCAAGTAAAATTGCGTTCTTCTTGTTCTTTCCGCCAAAGTCGACCATTACGCCGCCCTTAACGGTCTGCCAAGCCTTGCATCCCAAAGCTTCAAACTCTTTAATAATCATCTTTGCTGCCTTCTCCGTATATCCCGACGGGCTCGGTACTGCCAAAATCTTAGCTGCTTCTTTTAAGATATAATCTCCGTATGTTGCTTTCATTTCTATTCCTCCTTAAGAGATGTCTTCTCTCTTTGCACAAGTTCACCCTTTATAGTAAAGCACGACCACTTAAAAAATGCAAGAACCACCACAAGAATACCTATGTTTAATCCCTGCGGGTTATTTACAAACGCCTGTCCCATATAAGCCATCAATGCTATGAAAGACGTTGCGTTAATTATGAAAGGCATGGTCCTGTTTGCTTTTCTTATGTTATTAATACCGGTAATCATTATGGATACTGCGGCTGTAAGTAAAGCTACAATACCTGCAATTCCCGTAGTTATAAGATATTCTATGTATTCATTATGAGCATTTCTTACCCAATCGGAACCGGTTATCGCCTTATAATAGTATCCAAACGTACTAAGTCCCGTACCAAACAATTTCTTAATAAACGGTAAATCCTTAAAAGCCTCAAATGCCACGCGCCATGTCTTACCTCTGTTATGTCCGTACGTATCCGAAAACTTCAAAACCTGCGATATGAAAATCGCAATTGCCGCAAGGATTATGATGCCAAGAAAAACAAGCTGCGCTTTTTTACTTATCTTCTTAAAAATATCCATATCAAGAAAACCTATAAATATCGTAAGTCCTAACAGCAATATAAACGGTAATATGTAAAGATGGCGTTCCAGTATAACTCCCGCGTATCCGTCAAGGTCCGTATGCGGCAATACTATACGCAATATATCGAGAATACCGACACTTCCCATGATAGCGGTCAATCTTATAAGTACCGAGAATAGTAGCTTAATATTGCCAAAAC
>JAGAAH010000017.1 GCA_017615375.1 Lachnospiraceae bacterium
AGCGTCATCAGGAGTTTGACGGCAGAATCTGTATGGCATGGCATCAGATATTTACACGTGTCGGAAGAGCCGAGGCAGCCGAGATTACCAAGAACGCAACCGGTCTTAACGTAATTTCGCCGACATGGTTTTACCTTAATGATGACAAGGGCGGAATCGCATCTTTCTGTTCCAAGGATTATGTAGATTATTGCCACAGCAACGGAATTGAAGTATGGGCTTTGATTAATAATATCGAGAATAAAGACGTCGATACCGGTGCGGTTTTATACAAGACTTCGAGTCGAGAGAATCTTATAAGCGCGCTTATTTCTAAGGCTATTGAGTTTAAGCTTGACGGAATCAACGTTGACTTTGAGGCTTTAAGACCGGAGATGGGTGATGCTTATCTTGAGTTTTTGAGAGAATTATCCATTAAGTGCCACGATAACGGTATCACGCTTTCGGTTGATAATTATGTTCCGTCGGATTATACGAGCTTTTATGACAGAAGAGAGCAGGCGAAGTTCGCAGATTATATAGTAGTTATGGCTTATGATGAGCATTATGCGGGATCAAGCGAAGGTTCCGTTGCATCCATCGGTTATGTCGAGGACGGAACCAAAGAGACATTGGAAGAGGTACCGCCTAAGCAGGTTATTATCGGTCTTCCGTTCTACACAAGACTTTGGGAGCTTACACCGGTAACAACTGATGAAGGCGATATAATATCATATGATATTAAAAGCTCTGCATTAGGAATGCTTTCCGCAGAACGTAAGATAGCGGACAATAACGCAAAGGTTACGTATGACAGTACAACAGGACAGAATTACGCAGAGTACGAGAAGAACGGAAAGACGTATAGAATTTGGCTTGAGGATGAAGATTCAATTTCACTTAAGCTTGAAACGGTAATGAAATATGATGTAAAGGGCGTATCTTTCTGGAAGCTCGGCTTTGAAAAGAATACAACCTTTAATTTAATCAGCAGATACATTAATTAATTATGGAAACAAAGGTTATTAAAGTTACTGAAAAGAATATGGATGAAGCGATGGCACTTGCGGGTTCTTTAATTAAAGATAAGGAACTTGTGGCATTTCCTACGGAGACCGTCTACGGACTTGGCGGAGATGCTTTATCCGAGGGTTCATCGGCAAAGATCTATGCCGCAAAAGGAAGACCTTCAGACAATCCTTTGATAGTGCATATTGCGGACTTTAATGATCTTGAAAGAATCGTATCGAAACTTCCGCCGGAGGCTAAGCTTCTTGCGGATGCTTTCTGGCCGGGACCTTTAACCATGCGCTTTAAGAAAAATGACGTGGTTCCCGATAAGACAACGGGCGGTCTTGATACGGTAGCGGTAAGAATGCCGAATAATGAAATAGCGCTTAAATTCATTAAAGCGGCAGGCGGTTTTATAGCAGCACCATCGGCCAATCGTTCGGGACGTCCGTCACCTACATTGGCTGAGCATGTAAAAGAAGATATGGACGGTATCATCCCGCTTATTCTTGACGGCGGACCGGTAGGAATAGGCATAGAGTCAACGATAGTAGACTTATCGGAAGATGAAATAAGCATTTTAAGACCGGGGTACATAACCGCGCAGATGATAGAGGAAGTCATCGGAAAGAAAGTCACACTTGATGCGGCGGTTGACGGAGTATCAAAGGATGCGCATCCGAAGGCTCCCGGAATGAAGTATAGACACTACGCGCCTAAGGCCGAGTTAATACTTGTAGAAGGTGAAGAAAAGCATGTACTTGAGACCATCGTGGATAAGGCAATGAACGCAACCATTGCAGAGCCTATAGGTCTTATGCTTAAAGAAAAGCACGCAGAATATGTGAAAAGCAAGCTTTTTAAGATACCGAAAGAAGCAATAATCATTAAAACCATCGGCAACAAAGACGATGAAGCAGCCCACGAATTATACAAGGTTTTACGAGAGTTTGATGAAGAGAACGTCAAGGTAATATATTCCGAAAGTGTGGGTAATGACGGAATAGGACAGGCCGTACATAACAGAATGATACGAGCAGCAGGACACAATATACTTAATGCATAGATAGGAAAAGAAAATGGCGGATATTGAGAGAATCATATTCGTGGAGGATCACGGAAACGAAAGAGCCATAATGGCGAAGATTATGTTTGATGAGGGCAACACTTCCGATGTTTATACGGAAGCGAGGGGCCTTACCGTGCTTTTTCCCGAGCCTATGAACCAGAAGGTTGAAGCTGTGCTTATAAGTAACGGGTATCAGATACCGGAATTTAAAAGCGAGCAGTTTTCGGCAGAGGACATAGATGATGCAACGCTTATTCTTACGATGGAAGAGCGTCAGAAGAACAAAATTATGGAAAAGTATCCGGATGCAAAAAACGTTCAGGTTTTGACAGATCTTACGGGGGATGAATTGGAAATAATGGATCCGATAGGCGCACCACTGCAGTCTTACGGTCTTTGTTTTGAGTCTCTTAGTATTATCATAAAGAAATTATTATTATTAGTGTGTAAAGGAGAGCGATAAAATGAGTAGAGTTGTCGTTATGGATCATCCGCTTATTCAGCATAAGATTGGTTGGATAAGAAGAGAGGAAGTAGGTTCAAAGGAGTTTAGAAAGCTCGTAAGCGAGATAGCAATGCTTGAGTGCTATGAAGCAACAAGAGAACTTGAACTTACCGACGTAACCATTAAGACTCCTATTTGTGAGACAACAGTTAAGGAATTAAAGGGCAAGAAGCTTGCAGTAGTTCCGATTCTTCGTGCAGGCTTGGGAATGGTTGACGGAATGCTTACAATGATTCCTGCAGCAAAGGTTGGTCATATCGGATTATACAGAGATCCTGAGACATTACAGCCTGTAGAGTATTACAGCAAGTTACCGGAAGACTGCGGAGAAAGAGAAGTATTCGTAGTAGACCCTATGCTTGCAACAGGTGGTTCTTCGGTTGCAGCAATCCAGATGTTAAAGGACAAGGGTGTTAAGCATATCCATTTCTTATGTATTATCGCAGCTCCGGAAGGTGTTAAGAAGATGCAGGAAGCACATCCTGATGTAGATATTTTCATCGGCGCTTTGGACGATCACTTAAATGAGCACGGATATATAGTTCCGGGTCTCGGTGACGCAGGAGACAGAATCTTCGGTACCAAATAGCACATTTACATATAGGAGGGTTTATGAAATGAGCGACAAGAGACTCGATTATATCTCGTGGGACGAGTATTTTATGGGTGTTGCGCTTTTATCGGGAATGCGAAGCAAAGACCCTAATACACAGGTCGGCGCATGTATAGTAAGCGAAGATAATAAGATTCTTTCCATGGGATACAACGGATTTCCAATCGGTTGTTCCGATGATGACTTTCCGTGGAACAGAGAGGGCGATCCCCTTGAGAATAAGTACTTCTATACAACACACAGCGAGCTTAATGCGATACTTAATTATCGCGGCGGAAGCTTGGAGGGAGCAAAGTTATATGTGACACTTTTCCCTTGTAACGAGTGTGCAAAGGCAATTATTCAGTCCGGAATCAAGACGATATGTTACGATTCCGACAAGTATGCTATGACACCTTCGACGATAGCATCTAAGAGAATGCTTGATGCTGCGGGTGTTAAGTACTATAAGTATGAGCATACCAACAGAGAACTTGTAATTAAGGTGTAATTAATGAAAGAACTTATAGACCTTTATGTAAGTTTCTTCAAAGTGGGAATACTTACATTCGGAGGCGGTATGGCAATGCTTCCGATGCTTACTTCCGAACTTGTGGAAAAGCGCAAATGGGTTACAGAAGAAGAGATTCTTGATTACTTTGCGATAGGGCAGTGCACCCCGGGTATAATTGCGGTTAATACCGCGACGTTTGTGGGATATAAGAGACGTAAAGCCTTGGGCGGCCTTATGACAACACTTGGTGTTATTTCACCTTCCATAATAATAATTACGATAGTAGCAGCTTTTTTAGGAAATATATCGGATAATCCTTATGTTCAAAAAGCGCTCTGGGGCATAAGAGTAGCGGCATGCGCGCTTATTCTTGAAGGGATTTTGAAGATAGGAAGAAAAGGAATTAAAGATGCTTTTGGCGTTATTATATTCCTATTGGCGTTTCTTGCGGTATTATTCTTGGGCGTGAAAAGCGTGATTATCGTAATTATTGCGATAATAGTCGGTATAGCATATGGAATCATAAGAGCAAAGGGGGTAGTTAAATGACGTACCTTCAGTTGTTCTTTGAGTTTTTTAAGACGGGACTTTTTGCTGTCGGTGGCGGAATGGCAACGATACCGTTCCTTCGCGAGATAGCGGAGAAGTATCCATGGTATACGACAGCAGATCTTATTGATATGATAGCGATATCCGAATCGACCCCGGGTCCGGTAGGTGTTAATATGGCGACCTTCGCGGGATATATGGCCGGTTCGTTTTTGGGAGCTTTGGTAGCGACATTGTCGCTGGTACTTCCTTCATACTTGGTTATTCTTATAATCGCAAGAATGATGACTGCGTTTAGAGATAATAAGTATGTAAATTATGCATTCACCGGGTTAAGACCCGCAGTAGTGGCATTAATGGGAAGTGCCGCACTATCGATATTTAAGATTGCGTTCTGTCATGATGCGCCCGTGAATGAATTGCTTAATAACATAGATATTAAGGCAATAGTTCTTTTTATCATAATGTTTTTGACAATGCATATTTTGGCAGCTCCGCGATTCAAACGATATAAGCTGCATCCGGTAATTTACATAGCGGTCGGCGCAATTGCGGGAATCGTGTTATAGATTCGGAAGTGTCAAAAAATATACATATTTAGTTGCTACTATTAAGAGTGCTTTTTAAAGAGTCAGAGGATAAGATATGACAAAGAAGCGTAAGGAGCTTAATGAATCGGCGCAGGCATATACATTTATATTACAGTTTGCGATTAATATGATAGTTCCAATCGGTGCCTGTACTTATGCGGGTTACTGGCTTGATAAAAAGTTCGGCACTGTATATATAGTGGTAATCGGCTTTTTTTTAGGTGCATTGGCCGGTGGAACAAGTATCTACAGAATAACAAAGAAGATGACCAAGAAGGATAAGACATCTTATACTTATCCGGTTGTCGACAAAGAAGATCAAGAGGAAAGTGATGATAAGTTACCTTAAGAAAATGAATCCGGCGCTGCCGAGCCTTATGGCAACAATTCTTGTATACGGCGTGCTGGTTGAATTAATCGGCGTCTGGTTTGTGGAAGATAAACTTCGTTACACGACCGGACTTCTTATAGGTATAGGTCTCGCGCTTTTCTTAAGTATAAGCATCGCGGCGTCAATATTTGACGTACTCGATGTCAGAGGAAAGAAAGATCAGGTTAAGGTTTCTCTTAAAGCGGTTTTAAGATATGCGATTGTAGCGATAATCTCCATCGCGATGGGCTATTTTAAGCTTGGAAATATAATAACCTGGTTTATCGGAGTTATGGGATTAAAGGTTGCTGCGCTTACGCAACCGTTGATTCATAGAGTAATTTTGGGGGATGAACAACAAGAGGATGATAAGTAATTCTTCAGAAGTAAAGGAGGTGAAAGAATGGGAAGTTATACGCTGGCTGCTACAAATGTCGACTTCATGATACATGGACTGTTCCAGTATGAAGTATTTGGGCAGAAGCTGTGGATTACCACAACGCACGTGAGTGTACTTATAGTGATGTTAATCTTGCTTATCTTCGGCCTTGTGGTCAAGATTAAAGTAAGTAAGGTAAGACCGGAAGATAATCCGACGGGCCTCGTCAGCGCTTGCGAGATTCTGGTAGAAAAGCTCGACGACATGGTTATTTCATCCATGGGCGAGAAGCACTACCGTAAATTCGTCAATTACATAGGAACGATATTTGCATTTATCTTGCTAAGCAACATATCGGGCTTACTGGGATTAAGGCCGCCGACAGCAGACTATGGTGTTACATTCCCGCTGGCAATAATAACATTTTGCCTCATTCATTTTAACCAATTTAAGTATCAAAAAGTCAAAGGTGTTATCGCAGGCCTTTGCGATCCGTGGCCAATATGGGCACCGATTAACATTATCAGCGATTTCGCCGTTCCGGTATCATTATCGTTGCGTCTATTTGCGAACGTCTTATCAGGTACGGCAATCATGGCGCTTATATATGCGCTTTTGTCAAAGTTTGCCATTATATGGCCGGCAGCATTACATTTCTATTTTGACCTTTTCTCGGGTGCAATTCAGACATATGTATTCTGTATGTTAACAATGACTTATATCACCAGCGCGATTGGTGAAGAAAACTAATCTTAGGAGGAAAATCGTATGAATCAGGTAACAGGAGTAGAATTAATCAAAGCATGTTCCGCTATAGGTGCAGGTCTGGCAGTTATCGCCGGTATCGGACCTGGTGTAGGACAGGGTATCGCAGCAGGTTTCGCTGCATCAGCAGTAGGACGTAATCCGGGCGCACAGGGCGCTATTCGTTCAACCATGTTATTAGGACAGGCAGTAGCCGAGACAACAGGTCTTTACGGATTACTCGTAGCTATTCTCCTTATGTTCGTTCAGCCACTTGCAAGATAAGAAGAGGAATTATAAGAATAACAGAAAGGAGGCTGAGGCATGGAGAGACTATTTGACTTAGACGCCCAGTTATTGGGAGACTCAGTGCTAATGCTGATAGCAGTACTTGTTTTGTATTTTTTACTCAGCTATCTCTTTTTTAATCCGATAAGGAATCTTCTTGATGCAAGAAAGAAAATGATTGCGGATGAAATTGCGGACGCAAAGAAAGACAGAGAAGATGCCGCATCTTTAAAGGCTACTTATGACGAGAAGTTAAAGAATGCCGATAAGGAGACGGATGAGATATTAAGCGAAGCAAGACAGCGTGCACTTCAAAATGAGCAGAGAATCGAGAACCAGGCTAAGACCGAGGCATCCCGAATCATTGCTCGTGCCGAAGAAGAGGCGAACTTAGAGAAGAAGCGCGCGTTAGATGATGTTAAGCAGGAGATGATTGCAGTTGCCGCTATGATGGCAACCAAAGTCGTACAGCAGAACATCAATACAGATATCGACGAGTCGTTAGTCGACGCAACATTAAAGGAAATGGGTGACAAGACATGGCAAAGTTAATTTCCAAGACGTACGGGGATGCTTTGTTTTCTGTGGCCACTGAATCCGGAAATATAGATAGTTTCCTTGAAAGTGCGATGGGCGTATCCAAAGCATTTTCGGAAAATGAGGATTTGGTCAAGCTAATGAATCATCCGAAAGTTACAAAAGAAGAAAAAGCAGAGCTTTTAAGCAATTGCTTTAAGGGCAAGATCGAGGATGAGCTTCTCGGCACGATGCTTCTTATGGTGACTAAGGACAGATTCTTAGAGATTGACGAAGTTTTGTCTTATTTCATCACAAGAGTAAAAGAGTATAAGAACATTGGTCTTGCTACCGTGACATCGGCCAGAACACTTACCGATGCACAGAAAGAGAAGATTAAGAAGAGATTACTTGAGACAACCGATTATAAAGAATTCGAGATTGTATATAAAGAAGATCCAAGTTTAATCGGAGGACTCGTAATTAGAATTAAGGACAGAGTAGTAGACAGTTCAATCAAGACTAAGATTGACAAGTTGTCACGAAATCTGTCAGAAACTAAGTTGAAAGCAGGTGAAAGCGCTCAATGAACTTAAGACCGGAAGAGATTAGCTCCGTTATTAAGGAGCAGATTAAAAGATATGCAGCGCAATTGGAAGTATCAGATGTTGGTACTGTTATCCAGGTAGCCGATGGTATTGCACGTATTCACGGACTTGAGAATGCGATGCAGGGAGAACTTTTGGAGTTCCCGGGCCAGATTTACGGAATGGTATTAAACTTGGAAGAGGATAATGTCGGAGCGGTATTACTCGGCGACGGCAAGAGCATCAATGAGGGAGATACGGTTAAGACAACAGGTCGAGTTGTTGAAGTTCCTGTAGGTGATGCATTACTCGGACGTGTAGTTAATGCCCTTGGACAGCCAATTGACGGCAAAGGACCTATCGAGACAGATAAGTACAGAAAGATTGAAAGAGTTGCGAGCGGCGTTATCAGCCGTAAGTCGGTAGATACCCCACTTCAGACAGGTATCAAAGCTATCGACTCCATGATTCCGATTGGACGTGGACAGCGTGAGCTTATTATCGGCGACCGTCAGACAGGTAAGACGGCAATCGCAATCGATACGATTATTAACCAGAAAGGCCAGAATGTTAAGTGTATCTACGTAGCAATCGGCCAGAAGGCTTCAACGGTAGCCAATATCGTTAAGACTTTGGAAGAGTACGGTGCAATGGAGTGGACTACGGTTGTAGCATCCACAGCATCAGAGTTGGCACCGTTACAGTACATTGCACCATATGCAGGATGTGCAATGGGTGAAGAATGGATGGAGAACGGACAGGATGTATTGGTAGTATACGATGACTTAAGTAAGCATGCTACAGCTTATCGTACACTTTCCTTACTTCTTAAGAGACCACCCGGACGTGAAGCTTACCCGGGCGACGTATTCTATCTTCATTCAAGATTATTGGAAAGAGCAGCGCGTCTTTCCGACGAGCTTGGTGGCGGATCATTAACCGCACTTCCTATTATCGAGACACAGGCGGGCGATGTATCTGCATACATTCCTACTAACGTTATTTCGATTACGGACGGACAGATTTACCTCGAGACAGAAATGTTCAACGCAGGTTTCAGACCGGCTATTAACGCAGGTCTTTCCGTATCCCGAGTAGGTGGTGCCGCACAGATTAAGGCTATCAAGAAATATGCAGCTCCAATCAGAGTCGAGCTTGCACAGTATAGAGAGTTAGCAGCTTTCGCACAGTTTGGTTCGGAGCTTGACGATGCAACGAAAGAGTCGCTTGCACAGGGTGAAAGAATTAAGGAAGTATTAAAGCAGCCACAGTATAAGCCAATGCCGGTTGAAAAGCAGGTTATCATTATCTACGCTGCAACAAAGAAGTACTTACTTGATATAGATGTAAGTAGTATTAAGAGATTCGAAGAAGAGCTTCTTGAAGAGATTGATACCAAGTATCCGGAGATTCCTGAGACAATCAGAACCACAAAGGTACTTGATGAAGCTACAGAGAAGAAGCTTATCGACGCAATCGTTAAGTTTAAGGAGCAGTTTAAATAAGTAGACAGGCAAGGTGGTGAGAATTATGGCCTCGATGAAGGACATAAAGCGAAGAAAAAGCAGCATACAGAGTACGCAGCAGATTACCAAGGCCATGAAGCTTGTATCTACAGTTAAACTGCAGAAAGCCAAGACACATGCAGAGAATGCCAATCCGTTTTTTAGACATATGTTTGATACGGTAACCGATATATTGTCACTTAGCACCAATATATCTCATCCTTATCTTGAGGGAGGACGTTCGGACAGAGCGGCAGTTGTGGTTATCACATCAAATAGAGGTCTTGCCGGCGGTTATAACAGCAATATCGTTAAGATGGTTATGTCGGCGGGATTTGATAAGGAAAAGACGGATATCTATGCAATAGGTGGAAAAGGACGAGACGGACTTGCACTTAAGGGATATTCCATTAAATCAGATTTCTCTGAAGTTATGGAAGCCCCGACATACGCGGATGCCAAGAAAATCTGTGATGTCATCCTTAAGTCGTTCCTTGAAGGTGAGATAGGCGAGATTTATCTGGCTTATGCGCACTTTAAGAACACGGTGGTTAATGTACCTACGATGTTAAAGCTTTTACCGGTTGAATTCGATGAGAAGGAAGAATCGGATGGAAAGAATTTAACGGCACCGATGGTATATGAGCCTGATGAAGAGGAAGTCTTAGACCTTGTTATTCCAAAGTACGTAACAAGCCTTTTCTACGGAGCGCTTGTAGAGGCATTGGCAAGTGAAAACGGCGCAAGAATGCAAGCCATGGATTCCGCAACAAGTAATGCGGAAGAGATGATAGACGATCTTTCTTTGAAGTATAACAGAGCCCGTCAGGGTGCAATTACTCAGGAATTAACCGAGATTATCGCCGGTGCGGCAGCAATCTCCTAATTTCAAAAGAAAGAAAAATACATTAAGGAGCTTTATTATGGCAGACAAGAATGTTGGTAAGATTACCCAGGTCATCAGTGCCGTACTTGATATTAAGTTCTCCGAAGGACATCTTCCGGAGATTAACGAAGCTATCGATATCCCGTTAAAAGACGGTAAGAAGCTCGTTGTTGAAGTAGCACAGCATCTGGGTGACGATATAGTAAGATGTATCGCCATGGGACCTACCGACGGATTGGTTCGTGGAATGGAAGCAATCGCAACCGGCGGACCGATAAGTGTTCCTGTTGGTGAGAATACATTGGGACGTATCTTCAATGTGTTAGGTGAGACAATCGATAACGGTGAGGCACCGAAGAACGTTGAATATATGCCTATTCACAGAAAAGCGCCTGCATTTGAAGAGCAGGCTACGAATCAGGAGATGCTCGAGACCGGTATTAAGGTCGTAGATCTTCTGTGTCCTTACCAGAAGGGTGGTAAGATTGGTCTTTTCGGCGGTGCCGGAGTAGGTAAGACCGTACTTATTCAGGAGTTAATCCACAACATTGCTACAGAGCACGGTGGATACTCCGTATTTACAGGCGTAGGAGAGCGTACCCGTGAAGGTAACGACCTTTACTACGAAATGAAAGAATCGGGAGTTATTGATAAGACTACGATGGTCTTTGGTCAGATGAACGAGCCACCCGGAGCAAGAATGAGAGTAGGTCTTGCAGGTCTTACAATGGCAGAGTACTTCCGTGACAAAGGTGGAAAGGACGTGCTTC
>JAGAAH010000130.1 GCA_017615375.1 Lachnospiraceae bacterium
GTAGGACCTGATACGATTGCGCTTTTCTTCATGGCAAAAGACCGCGAATTGGGAGCATAGCTTAATATAAAAGTTCAAGCCGGTGGGTTAAACCTACCGGCTTTTCTTATGTCATTTATTCATTTCCGAAGTACTTTTTCATTATCTTCATCTTGCTTTTCGTATACGGGCGATATCTAAGCGGTGCCTCAAATGCGAAGTTATTGACGAGCACGCTTCTCGTATGCGTAAACGTCTCGAACGACTTCTTGCCGTGGTAGCTTCCCATACCGGAATTGCCAACACCGCCAAAAGGCATCGTGGATGATGTGATGTGCATAATAACGTCGTTTACACAGCCGCCGCCGAAAGAACACGAATCAAAGAGCTTTTTTACTACGCGCTTATCACGCGTGAATACGTAAAACGCGAGTGGACGCGGACGATTCGTAATGAAATCGATGCACTCATCCAGGCTTTTATATGTCATAACCGGTAAGATAGGTCCAAAAATCTCTTCCGTCATAATCTCGTCGTCAGGATTAACGTCGATTAAAAGCGCAGGCTCGATAAAACGTCTCTCCGGGTCGGTTGCGCCACCCACAACGAGATTTCCCTGCGTCAAGAGATTCGACAAGCGATTAAAATGCTTCTCGTTGATAATCGTAGGTAAATCATCGTACTTATTCTTCGGGAATGCCTTAGCGAGTGCCTTCTTGTATTCCTCGACGAATTCGTCGCGAAGAGATTCGTGAATCAACAGATAATCAGGTGCGATGCAAGTCTGGCCTGCGTTAATCGTCTTACCGAAAACGAGACGCTTCGCAGCAATTCGAAGGTCAGCGGTTTTATCGATAATAACCGGAGACTTACCGCCAAGCTCAAGCGTAATCGGAGTCAAGTGCTTGGAGGCAGCTTCCATAACCGTCTTTCCGACATTTACGCTTCCCGTAAAGAATATATAATCAAATTTCTGGTTGAAAAGCTCCTGATTCTCGGCTCTTCCGCCCTCGATAACGCTGATGTATTCAGGTGCGAAGGTCTCTGTGATTAAGTCTTTGATGGCATGGCTTGTCTCGGCAGAGTATGCGGACGGCTTAATAACCGCACAGTTACCCGCGGAAATCGCACCGATCAAGGCCTCAAAGGTAAGATTGACCGGGTAATTCCACGGAGATGCGATAAGTACAACACCGAAAGGCTCGTGGATGCGGTATCCTACGGCCGGGAAGTGCGAGAGTTTATGCGATACGCACTTGGCTTTCATCCAGGAACGAAGATGCTTCTTGTGGTACTTAATCTCCTCGAGAACAATTCCGATTTCCGTAATATATGACTCGTAAGGGCTCTTATTAAGATCCTTATGAAGCGCATCCATAAGCTTCTTCTCGTTTTTCTTAATTGCTTCTTCAAGAAGATTAAGCTGCTTCATTCTGAATGCATACGACCTTGTCGCGCCGGTCTTAAAATACGCCCGTTCATTTTTAACTATTTCTTCAATACTCATTATTCAACACCTCTTATAACGAACCCCAATGTATATATATTATATTACGTATTCCTTCAAATTCCAAGTGTGAAAAGGACGGTACCTTTTCGCCCAAATTGTGTGAAAAGGACCGTCCCCTATCCCACTTGACAAATCCGAAATTCGGGCGTATATTAATATTTGTTCATTGTAATAAGCAAATATTAACAGAGGAATTTACTATGACAAACAGAGAAAAAGAAATCTACGACATATTAACCGCGGATCCGCTTATCTCGCAGGAAGACCTCGCTGATAAGCTCGGCATCAGCCGCTCCGCAGCCGCAGTTCATATCTCCAACATGATGAAGAAGGGCTACATCCTCGGCAAAGGCTACATAATGCACGACCCGACATATGTAACCGTCTTCGGCGCAGTCAATATGGACATCGGCGGTACACCTGATAATAAGCTTGTGAAGGAAGACTCCAATCCGGGCCGCGTTCGTACGTCGCTTGGTGGTGTCGGACGTAACATCGCGCATAACTTAAGCCTTCTTGGCAACAGCGTGAAATTGGTTACCGCATTTGGCGACGACGATTATGCAAAGCAGATAATTAATAGCTGTAATGCGCTTAAGATTGATATTCACGACAGCTTAATTTCTCACGACGACGTGACTTCGACGTATCTCTACATCACGCGTGATGACGGCGACATGGAGCTCGCAATCAACGACATGAGCATTTACCGTAAGATGACGCCTGAGTTCATCGAGACCAAGACGAATCTCATGGAGAACAGTGCGGTTATCGTAATTGATGCCAACCTGCCGGAGAAGACTATCGAGGCGATTGCCAAGAATACCACGGCGCCGATCTTTGCGGAACCCGTATCCGCAGCCAAAGCCCCGAAGTTTAAGAAGATTCTGAAAAACATTCACACGATAACGCCGAATCTTATCGAGGCCGAGACGCTGACCGGTATGAAGATTAATCCTGACAGCGTAAAGTCCCTTGAAGCCGCAGCAGATAAGCTTATGGCAGAAGGCGTTAAGCAGGTTGTTATCACCTTAGGAAGTAAGGGCGTATATTATAAAAGCTCTGACGGGCAGGCGCTTTTACCGCCGGTTAAGGCCAAGATGGTTAACACAACCGGTGCGGGAGATGCGCTTTTCGCAGGTATAGCAGCAGGATACTGCAGGGGAATGTCATTAGAAGATTCTGTGAGACTCGGAATGGCGGCAGCCGCAATCACAATCGAGACCACGGAAACCAACAATAAAGAGTTAGATATAGAATCGGCAATTAGCCGCGCAAAGATTAAAGGAGTGTAGAGCATGAGTATAGAGAAATATCTTGATATAGCACCTGAAGTAAAGGAAGCATTAAAGGCAGGAAAGTCTGTAGTTGCACTTGAGTCAACCATCATTTCACACGGAATGCCGTATCCGCAGAACGTGGAAACCGCATTAAACGTAGAGAAGGTTATTCGTGATAACGGAGCAATTCCTGCAACTATCGCTATAATCGGCGGAAGATTAAAGGCGGGCTTAAGCCGCGATGAGATTGAATATCTCGGTAAGACAGGTGTTGGAGTTACTAAGGTATCCCGTCGTGACTTACCTGTAATCGTTGCAAAGGGAATGGACGGAGCAACGACGGTTGCAACAACCATGATTATTGCGGCAATGGCAGGTATTAAGATTTTTGCAACCGGCGGAATCGGCGGAGTTCATAGAGGCGCACAGCAGACATTCGATATCTCTGCAGATCTTGAAGAGCTTGCAATGACCAATGTAACCGTAGTTTGCGCGGGAGCAAAGGCAATTCTTGATTTGCCGCTTACTTTAGAGTATCTCGAGACCAAGGGTGTACCTGTAATAGGATACGGCACGAAAGAATTACCGGCATTCTATACAAGAACGAGCGGACTTCCGATTGATTACGAAATTGATACACCGGCAGAGCTTGCAAAGACTATATTTGTTAAGCATGAGCTCGGAATGCAGGGCGGAATCTTAGTTACCAATCCGATTCCGGAGCAGTACTCGATGGACCCGAAGGTAATCAATAAGGCAATCGATGAAGCTATAGCAGAAGCTAACGCTAAGGGAATTAAGGGCAAGGAGACAACACCGTTCTTGCTTGCCAAGGTAAAAGAGATAACCGGAGGCGACAGCCTCGATTCGAATATTCAGCTTGTCTATAATAACGCTGCACTCGCAGCCAAGACAGCTGTAGAATTATCAAAGATGTAATCTTGATGTAACGATTGAGATAGAAGTACCGGGGGGACGGCTTAATGGCGGTCTCCCGGTACTTTTTGGCATAAAGGGAAAGCCCTGGGCCCAATGTCGATTCCAACAACGGGTCGGACTTTTCTTACTCTTATAATATCATTTTTATTATAAAAGTCAATTA
>JAGAAH010000131.1 GCA_017615375.1 Lachnospiraceae bacterium
AATAATAGCAATAACAATAACCCGAATAATAACGGGAACAATAACGGAAATAACAATAAAAAGAAGAATCCCAACCCGATTCTCAGCTTTTTAATGGTTATATTGGTCGGATTATTCATCTTTACCTTCTATCAGACCATGATTTCAAATTCCAGAACCAAGGAGATTTCATATACGAAATTTCTTGAATTGGTCAAGGCCGATCAGGTATCCACAGTATGGATAACCGCACGACAGTATAACATCAAGCTTAAAGAAGAGACGAAGGACCCGACCATATACATAACAGGTGTAATTGACGATGAGTCGCTTCTTCCGCTTCTTGATGAACATGAAGTAGTATATAAGAAAGAGATTCCGAAGGATACGGCGAATTACGTATTTAACATATTGTCGATAATCCTGCCACTTATCCTTATGTTCTGGATAGGAAGCCAGCTTATGAAAAAGCTCGGAAACGGAATCGGTGGCTTAGGCTTAAAGAGCAACGTTAAAGTATACGTCGAGAAGGATACGGGCGTTACTTTCCAGGACGTAGCCGGACAGGAAGAAGCCAAGGAATCTTTACAGGAAGTTGTAGACTTCCTTCATAATCCGAAAAAATATGCAGCAATCGGTGCTAAGCTTCCAAAGGGAGCGCTTCTTGTAGGCCCTCCGGGAACAGGTAAGACACTCCTTGCCAAGGCAGTTGCCGGTGAAGCCAAAGTACCGTTTTTCTCAATTGCAGGTTCTGACTTTGTCGAGATGTATGTTGGTGTCGGAGCAAAGCGAGTTAGAGATCTTTTCCAGGAAGCATCCCGTCAGGCACCTTGCATCATCTTTATCGATGAAATTGATGCAATCGGTAAGAGCCGTGATTCAAGATACGGCGGCGGAAACGATGAAAGAGAACAGACATTAAATCAGCTCCTTTCCGAGATGGATGGATTCGATACATCCAAAGGTATTCTTATCTTGGCTGCAACCAATAGACCTGACGTACTTGATAAGGCACTTTTAAGACCGGGTCGATTCGACAGAAGAGTAATAGTAGACAAGCCTGACCTTAAAGGTCGTATAGATACATTAAAAGTGCATTCTAAGGACGTTCTTATGGACGATACGGTAGACTTCGACGAAATCGGTCTTGCAACGAGCGGAGCAGTAGGTTCCGACCTTGCCAATATGATTAACGAAGCGGCACTTAATGCGGTTAAGAACGGAAGAAAAGCAGTATCCCAGAAAGACCTTCTTGAATCAGTCGAGACGGTTATTGCAGGTAAGGAAAAGAAAGACCGCATCATGAGCAAGGACGAACGTAAGATTGTTGCTTATCATGAAGTCGGACATGCACTTGCAACAGCATTGCAGAAGAATACGGAGCCGATTCAGAAGATTACAATCGTACCGCGTACCAAGGGTTCATTGGGATATGTAATGCAGACTCCTGAAGAAGAGAAGTACCTTATGAGTAAGGATGAGCTCAATGCACGCCTCGTAACATTTATGGCAGGCCGAGCAGCGGAAGAGATAGTCTTTAACTCGGTTACAACCGGCGCATCCAATGATATAGAGCAGGCTACCAACATTGCAAGAGCAATGATTACACAGTACGGTATGAGCGAGCGCTTCGGACTTATGGCGCTTGAGTCGGTAGAAAGCAAGTACCTTGATGGAAGATCCGTACTTAACTGCGGTGAAGCAACAGCATCGGAAATCGATGTAGAAGTTAAGGAACTTCTTAAGAGAAGTTACGATAAAGCAAAAGAGCTTTTAAGTGAGAATCGTGAAGTCTTGGATAAAATAGCCGAGTTCTTAATTGAGAAGGAATCAATTACCGGTAAGGAATTCATGAGCATCTTTAATGCCGTTAAAGGCGGGGAAAATGCGGAAGAGAGCATATTCGTAGAAGAATAATATGAGTTTTGATTTTGAGAGTGAACTTAAGAAATTGCCCGGAAAGCCCGGCGTATATATAATGCACGGCGAGAGAGACGAG
Organism: Lachnospiraceae bacterium; assembly: GCA_017615375.1. Lineage (GTDB taxonomy): Bacteria > Bacillota > Clostridia > Lachnospirales > Lachnospiraceae > XBB1006. The sequence continues at coordinate 1,979 of JAGAAH010000131.1, forward strand.
ATTATCTATGTGGGTAAAGCAGTCTCTCTTAAGAACCGCGTGCGCCAATATTTTCGCCCGGGGCAGGACGGAAGAATCAAGATTGAGAAGATGATGCCGCATGTGACTCGGTTTGAGTATATCGTAACCGACTCGGAGCTTGAGGCATTGGTTCTTGAGAATAACTTAATTAAGGAGCACTCTCCTAAATATAATACGATGCTTAAGGATGGCAAGACCTATCCTTTTATTCGCGTGACATTGGAAGACGACTACCCTCGTCTTCTTTTTTCGCGTCAAATGAAGAAGAATAAGTCGAAGTATTACGGGCCTTTTACATCGGCGGCAGCGGTTAAGGACACAATCGATCTTTTACAAAAGCTCTATCATATAAGAAACTGTAACCGCACGATTGATGAATTAAAGCCTACGAAGCCATGTCTTTACTATCAAATGAAGATGTGCGATATGCCGTGCAATAACGGAATATCGAAGGAAGAATACAGGAAGAATGTGGATAAAGCCATAAGCTTCCTCGAAGGCGATTATAAGGGCGTGGTTTCGGGACTTACGGATAAGATGAATGCTGCATCGGAAGGAATGAACTTCGAAGATGCGGCAATCTATCGCGATTTAATCGAATCGGTTAAGCATGTAATCGAGAAGCAGAAGATTAACAATTCCGATTTTGAAGATAGAGATATCGTTGCCATTGCAACGGAAGAACAGGATGCCGTCGTTCAGATTTTCTTTATAAGAAACGGGCGCATGATGGGCAGAGAGCACGTGTATATGACAATTGCGGAAGGAGACGGCGAGGAAGAAGTATTGGAAAGCTTTCTTACGCAGTATTACGGAGGGACGCCGTATCTGCCACATGAGATAATGACGGAAGTAATGCCGGATAACGCAACCGAGATAGAAGAATGGCTGTCTAAGCGCCGTGGTAAGAAATTATCCATTGTGGTTCCCAAGATAGGAAAGAAAGAGAAGCTTGTAAATCTTGCAAAGACCAATGCGACCATGCTTCTTCGTCAGAATAAAGAACAGATTAAAAGAGAAGAAGCACGTACCAAGGGCGCGATGAAGGAATTATCCGAGCTTCTTAAACTACCGCCTCTACATCGTGTGGAAGCATTTGATATATCGAATATAAGCGGCTTCTTAAGCGTAGGCTCAATGGTTGTATTCGAAGACGGTAAACCCAGAAAGAACGATTATAGAAAGTTTAGATTAAAGACTGTATCGGGACCGGATGATTATGCCTCGATGTATGAAGTACTTACGCGTCGCTTTATGCATGGCATGGCTGAGGCGGAAGAACTTGCCGAGAATAATACC
>JAGAAH010000132.1 GCA_017615375.1 Lachnospiraceae bacterium
AAATTTATTAAAAAAACAAATACTAGAAGATAGACAAATAATAACTGATACTGCATTAAAGGTGTTTTATGATATAGTTATGGGACATCATAAGTCCTATGACGGAAGAGCGGGATATCCCGAGGGGTACAATAATTGCACATCCGCATGGAGATTTATTACGGATATGATTCATATCTGTGATGCGCTTGAAGCGGGAACAGATATGTATGAGCGACTCTATAAAGAGCGCAAGACATTTGATAAGATAATAGCAGAGCTTAAGGAAGGCAGATGTACGGAGTATAATCCGGAGATAGTCGATTTTATAATCGGTAACGAGAGACTGCTTAAGACGATAGAATTCCTTGTAACCGAAGGTCGCGAGGTATACCTTTACTTCATGTCACGAATTACGGATGACGAAGGCGAGATTGAAAAAGTGATTAAAGGAGAGATGATACATGAAAGGTAAGTTAAAGCCATATGTTTTTCTGCCTGTGCTTATGGCAGTAATACTTATGGGCATTGACGTATTTGTCATATATATGGATAAAAGCATCGGAATCGTATTGACTCTTTTGCTTATAGGCTTCTTGATTATATCGGTAGTAGCCGGGCTTATTGTTCGTCCGCACTTTAATCAGTCAATTGTGGAATATGCAACCGGATACGGACTTATGCAGCGGAGGCTTCTTGAAGACTTCGAAATTCCGTATGCGCTTCTTGATGATTCCGGAAAGATACTTTGGGCTAATACGGCGTTTCTTATGAAAACCGAGACAACCAAAGAATATCATAAGTCCATAGCATCGCTTTTCTCGGGAATTACCAAGGAATTATTGGCCAAAATTGCAGAAGATCATCACTTATACTTATCCGAAGACGATACTTTTTATCACATATACTTAAGACGAGTATTTATAGATGACACCATAAGGACTCCGGAAGAGAAGAAGGAAGCGATTAAGAACAGTGAGTCGCTTTTTGCATTATATCTTTTTGATGAGACGCAATTACAGGAAAGTCTTAAAGAAAACGAAGAGCAGAAGCTCGTTACAGCCCTTGTATACATAGATAACTATGAAGAAGCGCTTGCAAGTATCGAAGAAGTTAAGAGATCGCTTCTTATAGCGCTTGTTGACAGAAAAGTTAATCAGTACTTTGGCAACATAGACGGAATCGTTAAGAAAATCGAGAAAGATAAGTACTTTATCGTATTCAGAAAGAAGTACTTAAGTTCACTTGAAGAGAATCGCTTCTCACTTATCGAAGATGTTAAGACAATTAAGATAGGTAACGAGATGGTTGTCACATTAAGTATCGGTGTAGGTAACAGCAGTAAGTCTTATATTCAGAACTATGAATATACGAGAGCTGCTATAGACCTTGCACTCGGACGAGGCGGCGACCAGGCGGTTATTAAGTCTGCCGATAAGATATCGTATTACGGCGGCAAGACGGAGCAGGTAGAGAAAGTAACCCGAGTTAAGGCAAGAGTTAAAGCACATGCTTTGAGAGAAATATTGGAAAGCAAGGATCAGGTAATCATCATGGGTCACAAGCTTACCGATATAGACGCATTCGGTGCGGCGATAGGTATACAGCATGCGGCCAAAGAGCTCGGTAAGAAGAGTTATATAGTTATTAATGAAGTAAGTTCATCATTGCTTCCGGTTAAGGAGAGCTTTGAGAATTCGGAAGACTACGGTCCTGAGCTTTTTGTTACAAGCGAAAGAGCAATCGAGTTATGCGATCCGAGAAATACGGCAATCTGTGTAGTTGATACCAATAAGCCGTCTTATACGGAATGTCCTATGTTACTTAACGGAACCAAGACCATAGTAGTATTCGACCATCACAGACAGAGTGAGGAAGTAATAAATAATGCAGTTCTTTCATATATAGAGCCTTATGCATCTTCAACTTGTGAAATGATATCCGAAGTATTACAGTACTTCTCGGACGACGTGAAGCTTGATAATGTAGAGGCAGACGCTTTGTATGCGGGAATCTTAATCGATACGAACAGCTTTATGACGAAGACCGGTGTAAGAACTTTAGAGGCAGCAGCATATCTTCGTAGAAACGGAGCAGACGTTGTCCGCGTAAGGAAGCTTTTACGCAACGAGATGAACGAATATAAGGCAAGAGCCGAGGCTGTCAGAAATGCGCAAGTTTATAGGGGTGCGTATGCAATGTCTGTATGTCCTCCTGAAGGATTGCAGTCACCGACAATCGCCGGAGCACAGGCAGCTAACGAGTTACTTGATATCGTCGGTATTAAGGCATCGTTTGTCTTTACGGAATATCAGGACAGAATTCATATAAGTGCAAGATCAATAGACGAAGTTAATGTACAGTTGATTACCGAGAAGCTTGGCGGCGGTGGACATATGAACGTAGCCGGAGCTCAGATGGCGGGAGTCACACTGGACGAAGCAATTGAGAAAGTAAAACAGACTATCGACGCAATGATAGAAGAAGGAGAGTTACAAGAATGAAACTAATCTTGTTGACAGACGTCAAGTCCTTGGGTAAGAAGGGCGAGATTGTCGAAGTTAAAGAGGGATATGCAAGAAATTTACTGGTAAAGAAGCAGGCAGTCGAGGCTAATAATAAAAACCTTAATGACTTAAAGCTTCAGAATAAGAATAAAGAAAAAGTGGCAGAGGAAAACCTTGAGGCGGCAAAAGAGCTCGCAGCAAAGATAGCCGATATGTCCGTGACCTGTAAGATTAAAGCAGGTGAAGGCGGAAGAACTTTTGGCTCGGTATCGACCAAGGAGATTGCGGAAGCAGCGAAAAAGCAGCTCAATCTTGAACTTGATAAGAAGAAGATGGTATTGGACGAGCCGATTAGGACGCTTGGCGTAACCGAAGTTACAATGAAACTTCATCCACAGGTTAATGCAGTATTAAGAGTTAAGGTTGTGGAAGAATAGCTAATAGGAGAAAACGGGGATGGAAGATAGACCAATTAAGAGAGTGATGCCACACTCACCGGAAGCGGAGCAATCGGTTATTGGTTCAATGTTGATGGATCAGCAGGCAATAGTAGTTGCGATGGACATCGTTAAGGCAGATGATTTCTACCTTCAGCAGTATGCAGTGATGTTCGAAGCAATGGTTGAACTATATAATGAGGGGAAGCCTGTCGATGCGGTCACTACCGTTGCAAAGCTTAAGGAAAAAGGTGCGCCGGAACATATTACCAATACGGAATACATATTAAAGATAATGTATGAGGTTCCGACCTCGGCTAACGTAAAGCATTATGCCAAGATAGTGGCGGATAATGCTGTTGAGCGTAAGCTTATAAGAGTGACGGAAGGCATTACGAATGAATGTTATCAGGGCGAAGAGAGTCTTGATAACCTTCTTGCAAAGACGGAAAAAGACGTATTCGATCTTTTACAGGGAAGAGCAAACGGAGAATTCGTGCCGATTAAGAAAGTCGTTATGAATTCTTTAAGAATAATAGAAGCAGCATCCAAGTCGAACAGTAGCGTAACCGGTATTTCAACGGGATTTACGGACCTTAACTATTATACCGCCGGTTTCCAGAATTCGGATTTAATCCTTATTGCGGCAAGACCATCAATGGGTAAGTCGGCATTTGCACTTAACCTCGCGCATCATATGGCAATTAAGGACAATAAGACGGTTGCGATATTCTCACTCGAAATGTCCAAGGAGTCGATGGTTAATCGTCTTCTTTCACAGGAATCAAGAGTTGATGCGCAGTCACTTAGAACAGGTAAACTTAATCCGGACGAATGGGCGAGATTGGTTGAAGGCGCCGGAATTATCGGCGGCTCCAATCTTATAATAGATGACACGCCGGCGATTACGGTTAATGAATTAAGATCAAAGTGCCGAAAATATAAGCTCGAGCATAATCTTGCGGTTATATTTATTGACTACTTACAGTTAATGACCGGTGCGGGAAAGTCGGAAAGCAGACAGAATGAAATTTCGGAGATTTCCCGTTCGCTAAAAGCAGTAGCCAGAGAGTTACAGGTTCCGGTAGTTGCGTTGTCACAGTTAAGCCGAGCCGTAGAGCAGCGTCCGGATCATAGACCGATGTTATCGGACCTTCGTGAATCAGGAGCGATAGAGCAGGATGCCGACGTGGTAATGTTCTTATATAGAGATGAATATTATCACAAGGATACCGAAGAAAAGGGCGTAGCAGAGCTTATCATAGCCAAGCAACGTAACGGCCCTACAGGAACAATCAAGCTTGCATGGATTGGTGAGAACCAGAGATTTGCAGATTTGGAAGTCCGAAATTAAATGCTTGATTATTTGAAAGTAATGTATTACAATGGCGGTAGGCTAAAAGCCTAACGGTTTTATAAAGGAGGATAATAAAATGGCATATGTAATTACAGACGCTTGTCTTATGTGTGGTGCTTGTGAAGGAACATGTCCGGCAGGTGCTATCTCTGCAGGTGATACACAGTATCAGATCGACGAGTCAAAATGTCTCGAGTGCGGAGCATGCGCAGCAGGATGTCCTGCAGGAGCAATCCATAACTAATTATTAGTTTAAGTACCTTAAGAGCAACGCTTTTGCGTTGCTCTTTTTTCTTATGTAAAAATATGAAAATAAGTGGAAAAAGTGCTTGACTTGTAAGGGTAAAGGTGGTATCCTATATAAGCTGTCGCGGTAAACGACACAAGGAAAGAATCCTACGGATTCCCTTGAT
>JAGAAH010000133.1 GCA_017615375.1 Lachnospiraceae bacterium
ACAGTATCCGTAACAGATAATGCAGGTAAGTATGTATTTAACGCAAAGTGCTATGTAACATTACAGTCGGTTAAGATAGCAGTAGCAAGCCAGTACAATATTCACAGTGTTGGAAATATGACTTCTGTACAGCAGTGCGCAAGAGTTGCAGTAGATAACTTTACAGTAGCTAACCAGACACTTTCCAAGGTTCAGGCAGCTCTTAACTCAGTATCAAGCCAGAGATCAGCACTCGGTGCTTTACAGAACAGATTAGAGCATACAATAGCTAACCTTGATACAGCTTCTGAGAATACATCAGCAGCTGAGAGCCAGATCCGTGATGTTGATATGGCAGCTGAGATGGTTACATACAGCAAGAATAATATCTTGCAGCAGGCAGGTCAGTCAATGCTTGCTCAGGCTAATCAGTCAACTCAGGGTGTTCTTAGTCTCTTACAGTAATTTAAATTTAAGAGGGAGGAGTTAAAGCTCCTCCCTTTTTTCGATATATAAGATTCGGTACAAGGAAGGTACAGGACATGAAAGACAATTACATATTCAACAAGAACATGGAAGCTTTTATACGAGCATATCCGGAAGAAGCAAGTAAGTACGATTTGATAACCAACAATAAGGAAAAGTTCGAATTGGAGACTGTTATTGCTTACTCGGGTGAAGAAGTGGTTCGAGCCGTTTTACCGGACGGCAGAAAACTTATGCTAGAAGGCATATACGGCAAGGACGACTACATAAGCGATACAATTAAGAGCTATGGAAGAATATCACCACGAACGCCGCTTTTCTTGGTTGGAACCATGTATATTGAGCTCGTTCGTAAGTTTGCTAAGGCAACCAATGATGAATGTTTTGTGGTATTATATGAGCCATCGCTTAAAATATTCGATTATGTAATGCATACGATGGATATTACAGATTTGTTCGGAAAGTTGCCTGCAACTTTATATATTGAGGGATTGACTTCAGGTAAGTTATCTCAGAGAATGTCTTCAATGTTTACGCTTGAAATCTTTCCGTCGCTTAAGATTTTCATAGCACCTAACTATGAGCATTTATGTAAAGAAGAAGTATTGCGTGCAAGCAAGGGATTAAGAGATGCCTTTACCGAGCTTATGTCTGCATGGCATACCGGCGCGCGCTATACGGATGTTGCCAATAAGAACCTTATATACAATCTTAAAACTTATGCAGATGGTTATAACGTTGCACAGCTTAGGGGTATATTACACGGAGAATACCCTGCTTTTGTTGTGTCTGCGGGACCGTCACTTAATAAAAATATAGATGAACTTAAGAAGATTAAGGGTAGAGCCGCAATAATTGCGGTTGATACGGCTATTAAGCCTTTGCTTAATCATGGAATAAAACCTGATTTCTTCTGTATAGTTGATGGTAAGAAACCTACGGAACTTATGAATCATCCGGGAATCCATGAAATCCCGCTCGTTACCCATCTGTCGGTTGCAAGCGGAATTATGGATCTTCATAAGGGTAAAAAATTCTTCTATGCATCAGCTGAAAGTATCGAAGATGAGGTAATAAGAGTATGCCGTAAGGAAGCGGGGAATAAGAAGTATATTGTAAGTCAGAATCTCCCGACCGGCGGTTCGGTTGCCAATACCGCGTTTTCGTTTGCGTATTTCATGGGTGCAAAAGAAGTTATACTTGTAGGTCAGGACCTTGCACTTACCAACGGAAGAACGCATGCGGACGGAACTTTTAAAGCAAAGATGGATAAACTTAATCTTACGGAAGACCCGGAGTACTTTGAAGTAGACGGACTTCACGGCAATAAGGTATATACCCGTGGAGACTTTGATATGTACAGAATATGGTTCGAGAAATATATCAAAGATAATAATCTTACCAATGCAATCGATGCAACGCAGGGTGGCGCCAAGATTCACGGAACCAAGATTATGACCTTAAAGCGTGCAATCGAAACCTATTGTGTTAAAAAGGTTAATCTTAAGGAGAAGATTGATGCGCTTCCTAAGATGCTTGATTATGGTGCAAGAAAGGGTTTGTCCGATTTCTATTATGCTTTTCCTGAGAAGCTTATGGAAGTAAGCCGCAAGGCTAAGCAGGGAGAGAGAGCTTATAGAAAATTCGCAAAGCTTTCGGAAGCGGAAAAAGTCGATAATAAGGAACTCCTTAAATGTGCGGATAAGATTAAGGAAATCAACGACTATATGAACAGCGACCAGTATGCACTTTTTGTGCAGGCGGGAATGATTGATATTGATTATGTAATGCGAATGTCGATATATGAGGAACAGGAAGACGAGAAGGATGAGAGAATCCAGATTGCTAAGCAAGGAATCCTGTTAAATGGCCTTATAGCACTTTATGCTAAGACCATGTCAGAGAATATCGCGGTAATAGTTAAGAAGAGGACGATTAAACCTGCAAAGAAAGATATTAACGGCAAGGTCGACAGATTCTTATATGAATTATCAAAGGAGGCAAGATAATGGAGAACGTTAGAGAAATACTCGATATAATCATGGAACTTGCCAAGGCAAAGAGAGGCAATGATGCATTTGCTTTTCTTGTTGAGAACTTTGATGCAATAAAGGAATATATTATGTTCCTTGGCGAGAATCAAATAATAGGAATCGATGAACTTAACGAATTATCGAATAATCTTATGAATGCGGTTGAGAATAAAGATTTATTCCTGCTTACCGATGTCGTACAGTATGCATTGATAAGCGTATATGATCAATTATTCAAGGAGGATGAAGTTGATGAAAAAGAATAAAGTGTTAATTTATACACCGGCATCCTCGTATGGTCATGTATGGTTATATTTTAAGGCGATTACGGATTCGGTTAGAAGCGTATACCCGATGGATTTTGAAGTTGTTGAGCAAGGTGAGAACGGCGTCGATCGTGAGAAGATTACCAAAGCTTTAAAAGAAGGCGCGAAAGTAATCTGCGTTAACGGAGCTTTTATAGAAAGGGAAGAAGAGTGGATTCGAGATATTATTGAGAAGTATTCCGACAGTTTCTCATTCTATTTCAAAGAAAATCCTTTGATATATGGTAGTATTCTTGGTAAGCTGCCTAAGAACGCGCGAGCAATGGTTAATTCGCGCGAGCACGTGGATTATCTTAAGAAGTATTACGGTATTAAGGCAATGTTTATTCCTAATGCAGCAATTGGACTTAAGAGCGCGAGAAAGTTTGAAAGCAGAGCCAATGATATACTTGTTGTCGGCACTTATTTGGATCCGGAGTCACTTAGAACGCACATAATCAGGGAAACACCGGCGGTACTTGAAGGCGTAAATGAAGCGATTCTTAAGCACCTTGAAAAGGATTATAAGGTAAGCGCGGTTACTTGTATGGAAGAAGAACTTAATAAGCTTGGTAAAAAGATAGATAGAGATACCATGCTTGAGTTCTTTGATATGTATCTTATGCATTTCATTGAATATCAGAACAGATATTTCAGAAAGAAGATAGTGTGGGACATTATTAAGTCGGGTAAGATAGTTTCACTTCTCGGACAGAACTGGAATGTATTCATGGATGAAATTCCGGAGAATGAACAGTTTAAAGTATCCGTTCAAGGACAATTTATATCACTTACGCAAGCAGCAGATATGATGGCTAACGTAAAGATGGCGCTTTCTCTCGAAACCGAATACAAAGACGGTATTCATGAAAGAGTCGGAGCCGGATTGTTGGCAGGCGTTAATATGCTTACATTTGATACCCCGTTTGCAAGAGAACTTGCTGCGAAGAATCCGTCAATTAAGGTGTTTAATCCGAACGGCTCGAAGGATATTGAGAGAGTAATAGATAAGTGCTATGAGAATGCGCCAAAGACAGATGAACTTCCGGAAGAGTTAACGCCGGAGTATGCTGTAGGCAAGATACTCGAATGTATTTACGGAAAGAATTATAATAAGATTATAGCAAATGAGGCATCCGGAAAGACGGTCAAGAAAAAAGCGTTTGAATACATAGCTATGGGTGACGGAAGGTTCTTTGTCAAGAACTCGAAGACAGGTCTTGTTGAGACAGGTGTGGATGTTAAGGAGTTAGTCGGTTATTCTACGCCGTATTCAATATTTACCGGAGTTATTGACGGCATATATAATCCTGCAGATGCTTTAAAAGCTTTCGGACGATCGGGATTATATAAGATATATATGGTTTCATCGGATTATGATAAGACGATGAAAATGGTTGAAGAATTTGGAATTGGCGATATAGTTAAGAAGAGACTTGTAATATTTAGAACCAAAGAGGAGCTTAAGGCATATCTTACTTTGCATGATGAAGAATTCCTTCCACGTGTATATGGCAGCAATAAGGCATATTATAAGAGAATGACGGATGAGCTTCATAAGAAGCGTATAAGTAAGCCTCGTTCATCAAAGGTTAAGCCTATACTTTCAATCGGTATGCCAACGTATAACAGAGGCGAATTTGCGATAAAAGGTGTCTATAATCTTCTTAAGACCGAATTCGATTCAGAGATAGAGATTATGATATCCAATAATGCGTCCACAAGTAACACTGAAGGATATGAGGAGATATCCAAGATTAAGGATTCGAGACTTAGGTATTGGAAGAATCCGGAGAATCTCGGATATATGGGTAATATTTTTATCCTTGCAAAGAAGGCAAAAGGAAATTATATATGTTATCAGTCGGATGAGGATTACCTTTATACCGAAAATTTCGCTTATTATATGGGTAAATGCATTGCGGATCCGGATATCGATTTTATACAGGGCAATTCAGACGGTGAGGACAATGCGATTTTTGTAAGCGGTGAGAGAATTTATGATGATAAAGCCGCTAATATAATCGGAGCTTTAAATTCTAATTACGTAACCGGTGTATTCATTAATGTTAAGCATTTAAGAAAGAATCATTTCGAAGAAGTTATCGAAAGAAATAAGGATAACAAATATGTATATTATTATACGCATTGTATACTGATGACACTTTCAATGATAAAATGCAAGGCTGCAACAACACCGGTTAAGATATATCACGCGAATAAAGGCGAGAAGCCGAAGAGCTATGCAGGTCTTATCGATCTTAATAAGGCGGAGACGAGGTATTCTTTGGCAGAAGGTGCGATTGATTTTGTGTGTAAGGAAATCAAATTAGACCCGATAGATCTTGAGGCGGTAATAAGAGAGCGCATTAAGCGTACGTTCCAACTTGTTGTTGTTGGTTTCAGTAATCTTTATGAAGCTTATCTGGAGGCCGGAGTAGACATAGATAATGAAATCGCAAAGATGGATGATTGGCTCGAGGGATACCTTGTAAAGCTTAAAAAGTATTTCCCTGAGAGTACGTACAGACTTCTTTGTAAGGATCTTGTAGAAGACAGAGCGACTTTTGCGACAGACTTTGAGGATATAAGAAAGCAAGTAATAAAGCAATACGAAGAGGAACATAAATAAGTATTATAAAAGGAGGCACTTATTATGCAAATGGAAGAACTCCTTAAATTCCTGACATATCAGGACGCAACGGTCGTTGATGCGTTGCAGAAGATTGATAAAAATGCACAAGGTATATTGTTCGTAGTCGATAAGGACGACAGACTTATCGGCTCAATTACCGACGGTGATATAAGACGCTGGCTTATTAAGACGGGCGATCTTCAGGCGGAAATCTCGTCTCTTATGAATAAGACTCCGAAATTCCTCTATAGCTATAACATGGGGGATTACAGAGAGTTCTTAAAGAGATATTCCATAAGAACCGCGCCGGTTTTATCTGCGACCAACGAAGTAGTCGACATCGTATTTTCCGGTGAAGGCTATGAGGCCAAGGAAAAGGATACCGATACATTAAAGAACGTTCCCGTAGTTATCATGGCGGGTGGCAAGGGTACGAGACTTTATCCATACACCAAGGTATTGCCGAAGCCGTTAATTCCTATCGGTGACATTCCGATTATGGAGCGAATCATCGATAAGTTCAGAGACTATGGTGTGACGAACTTTTATGCAACGCTTAATTATAAGAAGAATATGATTAAGTCGTACTTTGCGGATGTAATGCAGAATTACACCCTTAAGTATGTTGAAGAGGATGAACCGCTTGGTACTGCAGGTTCCCTTCATTTAATAGAGGACGAATTTGACGGACCGATAATCGTTACCAACTGCGATATCATGATTCATGCGGATTACGCGGATATCTATAAGCATCACATTAAGTCGGGCAACGAGCTTACAATCGTGTCCGCGTTAAAGAATATCGTGGTGCCTTACGGCGTAATTAAGTCTAAGGAAGACGGCGTGATTACCGGTATGGAGGAAAAGCCGAAGTTATCATACTTCGTCAACACCGGTATGTATGTCCTTAATCCGGAGCTTCTAAAGGAAATTCCGAAGGATACCTTCTATCATATGACGGACTTAAGCAACGACCTTTTGTTCCAGGACAGAAAAGTCGGCATGTATCCGATTTCCGAAGACAGTTTCCTCGATATGGGCGAATTCGAAGAGATGCGCCGTATGGAGCAGAAGCTCGATATGAAATCATAATAGGGTAAAAGCGCTTTTACCCGGAAATATCATAAGGAAGTGATTAAATGGAGAATATCATTCTTGTAGGCTCGGGCGGCTGTATGCGTGAGCTTTTGTGGCAGATAGAAGAAGCAAATAAGAGATTGCCGCGTTATACGGTTTTGGGATACGTGGATCTTGTAGAGGACCTCGCGATGGATGCGGTAGGTCATTGCAAGTACCTGGGAGACGACGATTATCTCGTTAATCTTCCGATGAAGGCGGGAGTTGTTCTTTGTATCGGTAATCCGGAGAAAAGACGCGAGCTCGTAAACTTATATAGACAGAACCCGAATCTCTATTTCCCGAGTATCGTCCTTTGCGATGAGGGAATGGCACCTGATTACACAATCGGTGAGGGTTCGATTGTAAGTCGCGATTGTACGATTTCAACCAATGTTACAATCGGAAATTTTGTATTTATCAATATTGGCACGATAGTATGTCACGATTCGATAATTGGCGATTATACCACACTTGCACCGCGCGTAACCTTATGCGGTAACGTGGAAGTGGGAACCGGCTCATATATCGGCGTAAGTTCGACGGTTAAGCAGGGCATCAATATAGGCAATGAAGTAATGGTCGGAGCCGGAGCCGTTGTTGTAGAAGATGTGGATAATTACCTTAAGGTTGTCGGAGTGCCGGCACGTCCTATGTAATGTAATAGCTTTTCTAAGGAGCAGACTATGTGGAATATATGCGTGGTAACCTCTACCAGAGCAGATTACGGAATATTGTCAGGATTATTGAAGAAGATTGATGCGGACAGCGAGCTTACACTTAAGCTTGTTGTGACCGGTATGCATCTTATGCCGGAGTTCGGCGAGACATATAAGGAAATCGAGAACGACGGGCTTAAGATAGCGGAGAAAATCGATATAGCCGAAAAAGGCGATACGGAGCTTTCCGTTGCGAAGGTTATGTCTAATGCTACGCGTAAGTTTGCGGAGTATTTTGCGAAAAATCGTCCGGATATCCTTATCATTTTGGGCGACAGAACCGAGATGCTCGGAGTTGCGAGCGCAGCTCTTATAATGAATATTCCGATTGCGCATATCCACGGCGGTGAGCTTACATTCGGAGCAGTGGACGATGCGGTAAGACATTCTTTAACTAAGATGAGCAGGATTCATTTTACGGCTTGCGAAGAGTATAGAAAACGAGTAATACAGATGGGCGAGCGCCCGGATACCGTCTTTGACGTAGGCGCCATGGGCGTGGAAAACGCTTTGAAAATGGAGAAGTTTACGAAAGCGGAAGTGCGCGAACGCTTGCATCTTGATAATGATAAACCGTATGTTATGGTAACGTTTCATCCAGAGACGCAGAGCATCCTTGGCGCGATGCTGCAGGTGCAGCCGCTTCTTAAGACGATGAAAGCGCATCCGGAATATAACTATGTAATAACCAAGGCAAATTCCGATGCGGGCGGATTAAGCATTAACGAGCTCTGGGAGAAAGAGTGCAAGATAGAAAAGAACTGGAATCTCTATGCGTCGCTTGGCGCCAAGTTATACTTAAGCGCGGTTCGCGATGCACAGTTCGTAATCGGCAATTCGTCGAGCGCAATCCTCGAAGTGCCGTCATTTAAGATACCGTCCGTAGATATCGGCGACAGACAAAAGGGCCGAATAATGGCGGAATCGGTAATACATGCCGACAATAACGAAGAGGCGGTATCAGCAGCATTTGAAGAGGCGGTAAAAGCTCGACGCGAAGATAGATTTAAAGATATGAAGAGTCCTTTCGGTGAAGGCGATACGGCAGACCGCATATTGGAGCACTTAAAGGATGCTTTAAGATTTAATAAAATAGGTGGAAAGAAAGAGTTCTACGATTTGTACCGGGAGTAGATAATGAGAAGAATAGCGGTAATTCCGGCGCGTTCCGGATCAAAGGGACTTAAAGATAAGAATATTAAAGAGATGGCAGGTAAGCCTTTAATGGCTTACACGATAGAAGCTGCGCGTTTATCCGGAGTATTTGATGAAGTAATGGTATCGACCGATTCGGAAAAGTATGCAGAAATCGCAAGAAAGTATGGCGCACATGTGCCGTTTCTTCGTTCGGAAGCAACATCCGGTGATAAAGCAAGCACCTGGGATACGGTTCGTGAAGTAATAGGAAACTATAAAAATTTGGGCGAGGAATTTGATGTGGTTGCGGTATTGCAGCCGACGTCACCGCTAAGAACCGCAGACGATATCAAAGGCGGGATGGAGCTTTTTGACAAGAATAATGCATCTGCGGTTATCGGTGTCTGCGAATTGGAGCATTCCATCAATATCTGCAATACGCTCGGTGCGAACAATTCCATGAACGGATTCTTTGATTCGAATGTGTCCGGAAGACGTCAGGACGCCGGAAAGTATTACAGAATTAACGGAGCGCTGTATATCCAGAAGGTGGATGCGCTTATGAATAAGGAAAATCTTTATGGCGAAGGCTCATATGCATATGTAATGGATAAGAAAGCATCGATAGATGTGGATGACGAAATGGATTTTAAGATGGCAGAAGTATTAATGTAATAACACGCATCGCTACGCTTCTAAGGAAGCTCTCGCGATGCTACCCACATGCGAATTCTGCTAATTTGCTACGCAAATTGCGACATTCTTATGTGGGGGCGGGTCATTAAAAAAAGAGATGACGTGTGCAAGCACACTCATCTCTTTTTCTATGCCCTTGTTATTACATGTATGTATCCATCATTAATCCTGCGTACATTGATGTTGCGTACGGAGCGCTGAATTCGCGTCCCGGATTCTTGTATGCAACGACTACCTTGTTCATGTAGTCTACCGGATTGATAGAAATCTGCGATGCTCTTGCAGCGGCGGCATTCTTGAAAGAATTAAGCTCGCTGAATATTGCACCTGTCGAGTCAGCCTTAACTGCTGCGCTTAAAGAATCACGATTAATTACAACCGAACCGTTATTTTGAACCATGAGGCCCATCGACTCGAGGCGGTCTCTCATACCATTGGAGATAGCGGCTAAGTCGTGCTGTAACTTTGATGAACTCTGTGTAGATGAAGAATTATACTTATCCGCAACAGCGAGAGTCGAGTTAAAAGCATTAACCAGACGGCTTACATTCTCCATAATTGCATCAACGTCGTTCTCGAAACCAACGGTAGCAGCTTCGCCATCTTCGTGTACATCTTTAAGAGTAATCTCGAATTCACGGTTAATCGTGAACTTGTTGGCGAGAGAATGATGCTCTGCACCGTTAAGGATGAACGTCGAGCTCTTTGCGTCTTCGGTAATCGCATCTATACCGAGAATCTCCACAGCTGTTCTTGAACCCGGATCAGGACCCGGAGTAATGTTAAATAAGAACTTCTCGTCGTCTGTAAGACCGGTTTCCTTTGAAGAAAGAACCAAAGCCTCGCGACCGTCCTCAGCCTTCTCGATATTGGCATCAACACCGATGTTGGCGGTATTGATTAACTTTGCAAGCTTCTCTTCGACATTCTTATTGGTATCCTTATCGGAAACCGTAAACTGGAATTCGTAGGTACTTGACGTATTCTGCAAATCGAATGTATATACACCTTCCTTGAAATCCTTCCTTGCAGGATCAAGGTAATTACCCTTATTAACCTGGCCGGTTGCCAGATTCTTAACCGATAAAGTAAATGTATCCGTAAGTTCACTCGAATCGCCGTCGCCTACGTAGTTAACCGCTACGTGATCCTCATCGGATGATGCTGCGACTTTCTTCTTGAATAAGCCCTTTTTTACATCATCAGGAGCGGAAAGCGAATGCGCAGTCTTCTCGAGATTAAGGGAAGATTCCTTAAGGTCGATAGCAAATTCGGAAGCATTACCTTCTTCAACGCCAAGAACCTTATAAAGAGGGGTATTCTTATTCACTTTGACCATTTGGTTGTAAATAGAGCGCAGCTCACTCTTCTTATGAGTATCATAACGGTTATAAGTGTTATTACCGTACGTACTAAGATAATAATTATAAATAGTATCGATAGCTGCCATGTGATCCCCTCCTTTCTTCCTTGAAATCTACGGTATGATACCGCGGGGTATACTAAGTCCATTTACTCATATACATCATACTATAAGTTCGGGAAAAAGTACAGAGGAAATTTTTGATATTTCACAGAATGTTAACATGAATATGTTACGCACGAGGAAAAACTCTTTACAAAGTTAATTATACACTGTATATTAAATAAGTAAATACAAATCACAGAAAAAATTGCTTGACACGTAGGGCGCTTCCGTGATAGTATATTCTAGCTATGGAAGTAGGTCTTTTTTTTATGCCTAAAAAGCATAAAATCGCGAAGGTTACGATTCGCAAGGGATTTATAGACATAGAAAGCAAGAAATTTAGTGGAGGTGGAAGTTTAATGCGCACAAGAATTACATTGGCATGTACAGAATGCAAACAGCGTAACTACAACATGACCAAAGACAAGAAAACTCATCCGGACCGAATGGAAACGAAGAAGTACTGCAGATTCTGCAAGACTCATTCGTTACATAAGGAAACAAAGTAAGGTCAAAGGAGAAGATTATGAGCGAAGAGAATAGCACAAAGAAGAGCTTTGCGACAGGCCTTAAGCAGGAATTTCGCAAGATAATCTGGCCTAATAAGAATTCTCTGGTACGTCAGACAATAGCAGTTGTAGTAGTTACCGTAGTATTATGAATAATCATTGCGGCAGTTGATTACGCAGCTCAGCTTGGTATTGATGTCTTAATGAGTTTCTAAGTAAGAAGGAGAATTTGTATGGCAGAGGCACGCTGGTATGTAGTTCATACCTACTCAGGATATGAGAATAAGGTAAAAGCAAACATTGACAAGGCAATCGAGAATCGACATCTTGAAAATGAGATCCTCGAGGTAAGCGTTCCGGTACAGGACGTAGTTGAACTTAAAGATGGAGTCAGGAAGCAGTCTTCAAGAAAAATGTTTCCGGGCTATGTGCTGATTAAGATGGTAATGAATGATGACACATGGTATGTAGTCAGAAATACCAGAGGAGTTACCGGATTTGTCGGTCCGGGAAGTAAGCCGGTACCATTGACAGAAGAAGAGATGGCCAATCTCGGAATCAGACGTGAGAACATTGAAGTAGACTTCGAAGTCGGAGATATGATAACCGTTATCGGCGGCGTATGGAAGGATACGGTCGGACCAATCGCAGCGATAAATGAGCGTAAGCAGCAGGTTACAATCAATGTTGACATGTTCGGTCGCGAAACACCGGTAGAGATAAGTTTCGCAGATA
This sequence comes from Lachnospiraceae bacterium, assembly GCA_017615375.1. Taxonomy (GTDB): domain Bacteria; phylum Bacillota; class Clostridia; order Lachnospirales; family Lachnospiraceae; genus XBB1006. Next base: position 11,819 of record JAGAAH010000133.1, read on the forward strand.
TTAAGAAGATGTAAAGATGTTTTTTTAGTAAGGAGGCAATTCCAAATGGCAAAGAAAGTAGAAGGATATATCAAATTGCAGATTCCTGCAGGCAAGGCAACACCGGCCCCGCCAGTTGGACCTGCACTTGGACAGCATGGTGTTAACATTGTCGAGTTCACCAAGCAGTTCAACGCAAGAACAGCAGATAAGGGAGATACGATCATCCCTGTTGTAATTACAGTTTACGCAGACAAGAGCTTTAGCTTTATTACAAAGACTCCTCCTGCAGCTGTACTTATCAAGAAAGCTTGCAAGATTCAGAAAGCATCCGGTACTCCTAACAAGACCAAGGTAGCTACTATTACCAAGGCTCAGTTAAAGGAGATCGCAGAATTAAAGATGCCTGATCTTAATGCAGCATCAATCGAAGCTGCTATGAGCATGATCGCAGGTACATGCCGTTCAATGGGTGTTACTGTAGAAGATTAGTTTTTCAAATAATATGATTAGATAGACTAGAGATAGTCATATAACGTGGGAGGGTCCTCTCCCGATATAACCACAGGAGGTATATATTCAATGAAAAGAGGAAAAAAATACGTAGAAGCTGCAAAAGCTATCGACAGAGCAACGCAGTATGAAATAGCTGACGCAATTGCATTAACAAAGAAGTCAGCAGTTGCTAAGTTTGACGAGACAATCGAGGCTCATATCAGAACAGGTTGTGATGGACGTCACGCAGATCAGCAGATCCGTGGTGCGGTAGTATTACCTCACGGAACAGGTAAGAGCGTTCGTGTATTAGTATTTGCAAAGAACGAGAAGATTGATGAAGCATTAGCTGCAGGCGCAGATTACGCAGGTGGCGAAGAACTCATTCCGAAGATTCAGAATGAAGGCTGGTTTGAATTTGACGTAGTAGTTGCTACACCGGACATGATGGGTGTTGTAGGTCGTTTAGGACGTGTACTCGGACCTAAGGGCTTAATGCCAAACCCGAAGGCAGGTACAGTTACTATGGATATCACAAAGGCTGTTAATGATATTAAGGCTGGTAAGATCGAGTACAGACTTGACAAAGCAAACATTATCCATGTGCCAGTTGGAAAAGCATCATTTACAGAGGAACAGTTATCAGATAACTTCCGCGCTTTAATGGATGCAATCATTAAGGCTAAGCCGGCAGCACTTAAGGGTCAGTATTTAAAGAGCGTTACACTTGCTCCTACAATGGGACCTGGCGTTAAGATTAACGTTAATAAGCTTGCTTAAGGCGTATAATTTATTTAGCGCAGAATAAATTATAACTTTTAGATTGACATCTATATAATGTGATGATATAATCACAATCGTGTCAGATGACACAAAAGTTTCAAAGCAATTTGAAACTACCGAAGACAGTAGGTGCCGTAAGGCGTAACGCATGCAACCTACCGAGGATTTATGACTATTTAGCATTTAAAACCTCTTATGTCTTCGCGGCATAAGAGGTTTTTTACTTAGAATCATAAAACCTCAATTATTACAAATAAAATAAGGAGGTACAATCATGGCAAAGGTAGAACTTAAAGCTCCTATCGTAGAAGAGATTTCTAAGGCAGTAGAAGGCGCAGCAACTGTAGTTTTAGTTGACCATCGTGGACTTACTGTTGACGAAGATACCAGATTACGTAAGGCGTTAAGAGAAGCCGGCGTTTCATACAAGGTATACAAGAATACATATATGAAGCGCGCTTTCGCAGGAACAGAGTTTGAAAGCTTATCAGCTAACCTTGAAGGACCAAGTGCTATGGCAGTTTGCAAGGATGATGCAACAGCTGCAGCAAGAGTACTTGCTAAGTTCGCTAAGGAAGCTCCTGCATTAGAGCTTAAGGCCGGTGTTGTAGAAGGAACATACTACGACGCTAAGGGTATTACACAGATCGCTACAATCCCTGGAAGAGAAGAACTTCTTTCAAGATTACTTGGATCTATGCAGTCACCTATCACAAATATGGCTCGTGTACTTAAGCAGATCGCTGAAAAGGGCGCAGAGGCTTAATTACAAGTTTGAAATTTGAAACTATTATTAAAATTGATTAATTTACAAAATGGAGGTAAATTTAAATGGCAAAGATGACTACAGCTGAATTTATTGAAGCTATTAAAGAGTTAAGCGTATTAGAGTTAAACGAGCTTGTAAAGGCTTGTGAGGAAGAGTTTGGCGTATCTGCAGCAGCAGGCGTTGTAGTTGCAGGTCCTGCAGCAGGCGGTGCAGCAGCAGCTGAAGAGAAGGATGAGTTCGATGTAGAACTTACAGAAGTAGGCGCTGAGAAGGTTAAGGTTATCAAGGTTGTTCGTGAGCTTACAGGTCTTGGACTTAAGGAAGCTAAGGACGCAGTTGATGGCGCTCCTAAGGTACTTAAGGAAGGCGTTTCTAAGGCAGAAGCTGAAGAAGCTAAGAAGGCACTTGAAGAAGCAGGCGCTAAGGTTACACTTAAATAAGTTAACATTTACAAAGTCATTAAAGGCTGCGAAGACATTCGCAGCCTTTTTTTATGTCTATCATCTCTTGTTCAGTTGTCAAACTAGCGGGAAGAAACGCATAGAACAACGGATAAGGTATTGGTTAAAAAATTTAACGCAAAATGGTATGTACAAGAGATGCCGCGAATGATACGCTTGAGATGAATTAATGCATTGATTCATCAAAAATATATGGAGGAGGGATTTAGATGAAAAAAAGAAAAATCATAGCGGTAGTATTAGTAACAATGATAGTACTTACATCTAGTATGAGCGTATCCGCAGAAGATTGGCGCAATAAATATGATGAAGATGTTAATTATGCATATATTGTTGCAGGCTTATTTTTAAAAGAGATGGGGAATACCGTAAAGATAGAGAATCCCATTGTTTTAGAGAATCTTAAAGGCGAACAGGAAGCGGTACTGTTTGAGATTATTTCTGGAGGGTATATAATTGTAAATCTAAAGGATCTTTCTATTCCGGAACTGGCTTTTGAAAGCAAGAACCCATATGCGGGATATAAGAATCCTGTTTATAATGGTCCGTTGAACTATTATTATCGTGAAAATGAATTTTACTTTGATATTTCGGGCGAAAATGTAATAATAGATATTAATTCCGTGGAAACATATGATAAAGAGCAAATAGAAAACAAAGCTGAATATGTAAAAAAGCTCGTCGATAATGATAAAAAAGGCTTAAAGAATAGAACCGTAACAAAGTATATAAACGGACGTCTCGAACGTTGGAGTTATAATACTACAGGTTTTTGTGGAGCAACTGCAGCGGGAATTTGTATGCGATATTATCATGATTATGTTGATAATAGATATGTAGATTCATTATTTATACAAGAAATTGATTTAATCGAATTGATGAGAGGTTATATAGCAAGGGAAGGAGCAAGTCAAGAGGACATGGTGATTGGCTTGAATAGGTATTTTAACCATAGGGGGGTTAACAATAGAGCAAGGCATAACGGGTGGATGTTTAATTATAATACGGTAATTACATGTGTCGACAGGAGCAGACCATCTATAATTGCACTTCGTAATCATCCTACATATGGCACACATTGGGTTATCGCGTGGGGGTATTATAATAGCACCAATAGACAATATGTTATAATAAATGACGGACATGGAAATGGTCAAGTTTTAATATCGGTGGCGGAAAATTATATGAGTGAAATGGTGTATTTTGATAGATAATAGGTGTGCGAAAATGAAGGATAATAATATTAAAAGGAAAATTAAAAACGGCATATTCTGCTTGGTTGTGATTATGGTATGTTTGTTGCTGTTTACCTGGAATAGGAATGCATGGAGCGAAAAACCGATAAATACAAACAGGGAAAGCATTGATAATATTGTAATTAGGAGAGGAAATAACGTATTGAGTGTATCACAGGAAAAGTTTGAAACGTTTCTTGATATTATTAATAAAATGCGCCTAAAAAAACGAAAGACAAATAGTGATGGGGTTGGAGGAGTGCTAGATGTTGCGCCGGGAAGTGAATATATAATTACAATCAGTTATAAAAACGGGGCATCCACACAGTTCACAATTATTACAAAGGCAGAGTGCATTGCAATACATAATGAAGAAAATGGATATTATTACTATAATAATTATGATGAAGAAGCAATGGATGAGTTGTTTAAATCTGAACAGGATTAGCCGCGACGAGGGGTAGGTCGTAACAGACCTGCTCCTTTTAAAATGTGATATATAGATAATGGGCTACAAAATATAGTAGTTGACTCTGCGCTTGACCTTGTGTTATATTATAAGTTGCATTACTTTGGAGACATAGGCATATTCTGCGCTTTTTTACGGCCGTATGCCATGCCTTAAAGCACTGCAAATAGCAGATTTTCTTAGAAGTTTGTATGGGCAGCCGACCCTTTATCCTGGCGTAAGGAAAGAAGCTCGAAATAATACGAGAGGTGAAACGTCGATGGAAAAAAACAGAATACGCCCGGTGAAAGCCGGTAAAAGTGTTCGCATGAGCTTTGCGAGACGTAAAGACGTATTGGAAATGCCTAACCTCATTGAGGTTCAGAAGGATTCCTATAAGTGGTTCGTCGAGGAAGGCTTGAAGGAAGTGTTCGATGATATCTCCCCGATATCGGATTATAACGGACACTTAAGCTTGGAATTCGTTGACTTCAAACTCTGCGAAGAGGACAAGAAGTACACGATACCTGAGTGTAAAGAAAGAGATGCTACCTACGCTGCTCCTTTGAAAGTGAAGGTCAGACTTCATAACAAGGAGAAAGATGAAATCACAGAACATGAGATCTTCATGGGCGATCTTCCGTTAATGACCGAGACAGGTACATTCGTAATTAACGGAGCAGAGCGAGTAATTGTATCACAGCTCGTTCGTTCCCCTGGTATCTACTATGATATTACTCATGATAAGATTGGTAAAACCCTCTACGCATGTACGGTTATCCCTAATCGTGGAGCATGGCTCGAGTACGAGACAGACTCTAACGATGTATTTTCCGTGCGTGTAGATAGAACGAGAAAAGTTCCTGTAACAGTGCTCCTTAGAGCATTAGGATATGGAACCAACCAGCAGATTATCGAACTTTTCGGAGAAGAGCCTAAGATTATGGCATCAATTGCCAAGGATCCTTCATGTACAGCAGAGAATCCTGAAGGTTCATACGAGAAGGGATTACTTGAATTATACAAGAAGATAAGACCGGGCGAGCCGTTATCGGTTGATTCGGCAGAAAGTCTTATCACAGCAATGTTCTTCGACCCAAGAAGATACGACCTTGCAAAGGTTGGACGTTATAAGTTTAATAAAAAGCTTATGTTCAGAAACCGTATCGCAGGTCATATCCTTGCAGAGGACGTTGTTGACGTTACAACAGGCGAGATTTTAGCATCAAAGGGTGAAGAAGTTACACGCGAGAAGGCAGACGACATTCAGAACGCAGCAGTACCGTACGTTATGATTGACGTTGAAGGAAGAAGCGTTAAGGTTCTTTCCTCAATGATGGTAGATTATACCAAGTTTGTTAAGGTTAAGAAGGAAGAAGCAGCAGAGCTCGGAGTTACAGAGCTTGTATACTATCCTGTTCTTAAGACAATCCTTGAAGAGAACAAGAAGCTTGCCGACATTAAGGAAGCAACCAAGAAGCAGATACATGACCTTATACCGAAGCACATTACGGTAGAAGACATCGTTGCATCTGTTAACTATAACATGCACTTAGAGTACGGCATCGGTAACAGCGATGATATCGACCATTTAGGAAACCGTCGTATCAGAGCCGTTGGAGAGCTTTTACAGAACCAGTACAGAATCGGACTTTCCAGACTCGAGAGAGTTGTAAGAGAAAGAATGACAACACAGGATTTGGATGCAATATCTCCACAGAGCTTAATCAACATTAAGCCTGTAACCGCTGCAGTTAAGGAGTTCTTCGGTTCATCACAGCTTTCACAGTTCATGGACCAGAATAACCCACTCGGTGAATTAACACATAAGAGACGTCTTTCGGCATTAGGACCCGGTGGTTTGTCAAGAGACCGTGCCGGATTCGAGGTTCGAGACGTACACTACTCACATTACGGAAGAATGTGCCCGATTGAGACCCCTGAAGGACCTAACATCGGTCTTATCAACTCACTCGCATCATTCGCAAGAATTAACGAGTATGGATTCGTAGAGGCTCCATACAGAAAGATAGATAAGAAAGACCCGAAGAATCCGCGCGTTACTGACGAAGTAGTATACATGACAGCGGACGAAGAAGACAATTACCATGTAGCACAGGCTAACGAGGAATTGGACGATAAGGGCCATTTCGTACGTAACTCCGTATCAGGACGTTATAAGGATGAGACACAGGAATACGAGAAGTCGATGTTCGATTACATGGACGTATCTCCACGTATGGTATTCTCTGTAGCTACAGCACTTATCCCGTTCTTGCAGAACGACGATGCTAACCGTGCCCTCATGGGTTCCAACATGCAGCGTCAGGCCGTTCCGCTTATGACAACGGAAGCACCTGTTATCGGAACCGGTATGGAACCGAAGACTGCAGTTGATTCCGGTGTCTGCGTAGTTGCCAAGAAGGCAGGTACGGTTATCCGTTCAACATCCAAGGATATCACAATCCGTTACGATGAAGACGGAACAACAGAAGAGTACGTATTAACCAAGTTCCAGAGAAGTAACCAGTCTAACTGCTACAACCAGAAGCCAATCGTTGTTAAGGGCGACCACGTTGAAGCAGGCGAGGTTATTGCAGACGGACCTTCAACAGCAGGCGGCGAGCTTGCATTAGGTAAGAACCCGCTTATCGGATTTATGACCTGGGAAGGTTATAACTACGAGGATGCTGTATTACTTTCAGAGCGTCTTGTACGTGATGATGTATATACTTCAATTCATATTGAAGAGTACGAAGC
>JAGAAH010000134.1 GCA_017615375.1 Lachnospiraceae bacterium
ATATCGCTCTTAACACCGCCTCTGTATCTTAATTCGGTATCCTTCTTTGCAATAACCGTCTCCATCTGACGTGATTCCGTATTCATCACGATTCTCGAAGGATTCTCGTACTTTTCATAAACTATGCCTGTAATTAAACTTACATATTCAAGATTGACATATGCACCGTCCTCGCGAACAATCATAATCGTTCCGTTGTTCCAGTCCATCTTCTTATTATCAAAATAATAAGCGTCCTCCGATGCTTTAACAAGATAGCTTCCGGTCGGAATCGTGTAAAAAAGCTTTCCTTCATCGCTGTCATAAAAGAAACGACTGTCAATCTCCTCTTTTACAAAATCAAACGGGATATAATTCTCTCCCTTTATAACCGTTACTTTCTCACCAAGTAACTCATTGTCCTTAATAAGTGCGCAATCAGCTTCGTCTTCTATGGAGAAGTATTCGATTAAATCCATACGCTCTTTACTAGGTGTATATTTCTTTATAAAATTGCTGGCCACAAAGCATCCTATCAATATAAGTATCAATACTATAACGGCCAAGACAAGTTTTGCTCTCTTCATTAAAAAGTTCCCCTTTTGACTTTCTGTTGTATTTTGGGCCAAAAACACCCACTTTCACATATACCTTATATATTATATCATCTAAATTCACTATTTACAAAGGCTTTATGCATTTTAATTAGTGCATTTTAAAGAAAAATAAATAAAAGAGGAAGCCTCGATAATAAGGCTCCCTCTTTTTAATAGGATTTAATACTTTTCAGCTTTCACTGTCTAAGCGAACCCACCTATAACCGTAGCATACTCCCGTTGACTGGTCGTAATCATACTCTTTCATGTAAGCAGGTTCTTCTTCTTCGACTTTCTCACCTTTTACAAGTTCAAAAGTGTATCGTAATTTTAGATCATTTTGATAATCCAGCAAAATCTCGCCGGTAGCCTTTAGTCCCCCTATTCTTTGATTCCCATTAAACATAAGCTTTCATCCTTTAAAAAATACTCCGTAATACTATAAAAGGCGCACTACTTTTACTACATTTTTTACCCATTCCTTTATTTTACGCACCTTAAAGAAAACAGGGTTCGCCCTCGGGTTATTAAATCTGCCGCAAAAACGCAGCGAAAAATTATCCCATTACTTTCAAGCCTATATTAAAAAATCCGATTGGGAAAAATCACGAGCAGATTGCCCGTAACCTATGCCGGAAAAGCAACTCTTAAGATTAAGAGAAGAATGTAAAATCATAATGTCGATATCATGATGCCTTCCGACTGTGAAAAACTAGCAAATAAAAACACGTCTATTCTATTATCCCCCTTCATCTACCTCCTTCCAAACCCCAAGGACTTTCCTTACACTATCACAGATTGATAAAAAATGCAACAAGTTTTCGCCATAATTTATTAAAATTTAATTAATAGAACAGGCTTTCTCATTCTGTATTTTTTGTAAAATCGAAAGCCGTATTCTTGACCGTATATCTATCATCATTTATAATCAATATAGCTCCGAGAATAGCTTTACATCTCGGAGACCGACTAATCGGAAGGAAGTGATTATATGAAAATTGAAAAAGTAAATGACACTCAAATTCGTTGCACTCTTTCTAAAGAAGATCTCGCAGAGCGCCAGATTAAACTAAGCGAACTTGCTTACGGCACAGAGAAAGCCAAATCATTATTCCGCGACATGATGCAGCAAGCAGCTTACGAATTTGGTTTCGAAGCAGAGAACATTCCGCTTATGATAGAGGCAATACCGCTCTCAACCGAATCAATTATTCTTATCATCACTAAAGTTGAAGACCCTGAAGAATTGGATACCAGATTTTCCAACTTCACACCTCCTGAAGAAGGGGAAGACGAAGAGCCTTCGTTTAGCGAAGACAACGAAATTCCTATCTTAGAAGGCGGTCCTGATTTACTTGACTTATTAAATCAAATTAAGAATAGAGTAAGCGAAAGCAAGAACAACAAGGATAAGGACGAACAGAAAGTCGTAGACTTAAGTCATAAGAGCTACAGAACCAAGCTCTACATCCTTTCGTCATTTGATGATGTAGAACAGGTTGCCAAGATTATAGCTCCTATCTATAACGCAGACAACTTCCTTTTCCACAACTTAAGTGATGACAATTATTATTTATTCCTTCATCAAGGAGAGCATACGGCCGAAGAATTCGGCAAGATTTGCAATATCCTTTCGGAATACGCAAAGCAGAAGAAGTATTCACCTTCTCTTGAAGCCTTCTTTAACGAGCACTACTCGGTGCTTCTTGGACCAAAGGCTTTACAGACATTATTTAACCTTTAAGTTAATTAATAATAGCCGGTACACTTCGTACCGGCTATTGTTTTTAATTTGAAATTAGCCCTGAGCCATTAAGAAATTATTGATTGATTCAACCAATTCGTCAGGATCGATTCCGTGAACCATAGCTGCTTCCTCGATTGATTCCATCTGTGAAGAAGGGCAGCCTAAGCAATGCATACCGATTTCAAGAAGAAGCGGTGCTACATCTGCATTGATATTTAATAATTCGCCAATCAAAGTCTGCTTTGTAATTGTTGCCATGTTAGTATTCCTCCTATATTAGAACCTTTGCTCATTATATTATCTTTTGTATAAAAAAGCAATTCAAAACTTTCAATCCATCACTTTTGTAAAATTGATAGAACCATATCGAGTACATATGCGTTATCTTTTATAATAAGCGCAATCTCCTTCTTCGCACGGCTTAAACCATGAAAGATATTACGAACGCATTCGTCATTTTCCCCACGTAAGTACCCTTCGCGGTCATAAGTAAACGTATCGTCAAGCACCATAAGAACTTTGTCGTATTCCTTACAGGTTGAAGACATCGCGCTTATCGCGCCATACATTTCGCCCTTTGGATATACCCTATCATCATATATATACGTGTATCCTCTGTCTATATAATTCTTAAGTAAGATATCCGCCTCGGAATCATTATTTGTATATGCAACGGATACAGACGGATAATACTTTGCATGGCTCTTTTCCGTATAAGACATAAGTCTCTTGATAAATGTATATAATTCGCTGTTTAACCTGATTCTGTTAGTGAGCCTGTAACCAACGTATCCCTCGATTCCTTCAATCAAAGGAACTCCGTTCACCTTACGCTCATTTGCCGACATTACCTGTTCCATATCGTATGAAAAGATTAACGGAACGTTATTCTTCTTGGCAAGTTCCATTATTTCGTCGAAATTGCGCCGACTCATCCTGTTGCCTTCATCTATAAGAATCGCCGAATACTCCTTATTAAAAGAAATCTCCTTATCGGAATCACAATAATAGAAATCTACTCTTTTTAAGCGCTCATCAAGCTCTTGAAGTTCCTTTACGTGAGGTCCGAAATGCAAAACCGCAACATCATCATACTCCGATAACTGCATTGCAAGATCGTATAGAAGAAGCGTCTTGCCGGTTCCCGGAAAACCGCTGAACCCGAACGCTTTTATCCCGTCCTCTTTCTGCCTTATCTTTCGAAGTATCTGCTTTCTTATATCTCGCTGCTGCGATGTTAAGAAGTACTCTTTTCTTAAGAATCGCTGCGGGTCTGTAAGCGGAGATATAAGAAACTTATCTTCTTTAAAAAGCTCTTCAATATCCGTATCATAACAATTATTCTGCTTACTTAACTCTTCCGCAAGCTCTTCCCATGATGTATCCACGATTTTTTCCGTACGGGAAAGTCTTACGAGCCTGTCTGTATTACTTAGGTAAGTATAAAAGTGCATCTCGCGACCAAGTGTCGCAAGGTAGTACTTATTATGCATAAGCTGCATTTTAACCGTATCATCCGACACATTTCCGCTCTTTAATTCAATGTTAATAATCACATCATCATTGATTCTTAAAAGATCAAACTCCTTACCGAGCTTCGGCATTATGAAAGAATAATAGAAGTTAAGCTTGCTTCCGTCTTCCATTACTTCGCATAAATGATCCGAAAGCGCTCTTATACCGTCTATCTCCCATTCTTTAACGGGCATAATACGACTTCTTCGCGACATCTGACGCTCCAAGCGCATCATCATCTCATAATCTTTAATTCGTGTAAGTTCATAGATATTAACGGGATGCATTCTTTTACCTCCGCTATATTGCCATATATATAATATATCGGATAAAAAAAGCTCTGCCAATATCTTTCATAGATATTTGACAGAGCTTGGTAGCGGAGAAGGAGGGATTTGAACCCTCGCGCCGGTTCACCCGACCTATACCCTTAGCAGGGGCACCTCTTCGGCCTCTTGAGTACTTCTCCAAAGATTCCGAACTTAACGTTCTTCTATTCTTTTTGCGCTAAACGCAAGTCTTATTATACTTTATGGCTGCCTTCATTGTCAACCGTAAATTAATCTTTTCTTTTCGGCATCTTACCCATAAGTTCACGAGCTTTTTTAAATCTCTCCATTGCAACTTCGTATCTTGTAGATCTCATTTCAGGGAATGCCTTAATGATACGGTTCATAATGATATTTCGTACATGGAAAGCTTCTTTAATCTTAATATTTAATTCTTCACGCTCGGCCTTAAGACGCTCTATTCTCTCGTCATTAGCTGAAAGTATGGTCTTCTTCTGCTCATCCGCGGCCTCTTTAACTTTAATTACACGCTCCTTAACATCGGTTGTGCCTTCATATATACTCTCACCGATTGTATCGGAGATTTTATCAAGTCTTGCATCAATCTCATTGATAATCACAAGGTGACTGTTAATCTTAAGTACTGCCATAACGGTAATTACGATATCCGCTATAAATACCGCAAAGAAGAATATCTGTAAAACTATTCCGAGTCTATACGGGAATATCGATATTAATTTCTTGATTGGAGGATGCGCAATATCGATAACCATCATACACGCAAATCCCCAAATCAAGGAAAATCTTAAGCATATATATCCCTTAAAGTTAAAGTGTTCGTCCGAATAATCCCACCAATGCTGATGGAATATCTTCTCCATCCCCCATCCGACGATTAATTCCACCGCCGTTGTTAAGAACATGGAGCCTGCAAACAAGATGAGATGATTAGCCTTTAACGGAGTAAGACATGACACAACCATGAGCATACCTACGCCATAAATAGGACATACCGGGCCGTTTAAGAAACCTCTGTTGATAAAAACGCCCTTTGTCACAGCTGAATATGCAACTTCCGCACACCAGCCGATAAACGCATAGATTAAAAATACCCATACAACTTCATAAAAATTGTCAAATCCTGCCGTTAAATAAGCTATCATTATTCCTCTGTTTCCTCGCTGATTGGATTATCGTCAACATCTGTGACTGTTTCATCCGTTGTTTCTTCCATCTGTGCCAGTTCTTCTTCCGTGTAAAGGCTCTTATCCTCTACAACCTTGGCAACCGACGCCACAAATACGTCTTTATCGAGATTTACAAGCTTAACACCTGATGTAACACGGCCATACTGGGAAATACCCGATGCCTTCATTCTTATGATGATACCGGCTGTGGTAATCATCATAACCTCATCTTCATCGCTTACGGCTACCGCACCTACAACATATCCTGTCTTTTCCATGATCTTGTAGCACTTTGCGCCCTTACCGCCACGGTTCTGTAATGAAAAGTCCGTAATCTTGGTTCTCTTACCTATACCGCATTCTGCGACAACGAGTAAATCATCACCTTGAATATCGGTCTGCATTGATACAACCTCATCAAGATCGTCTAACGTCATACCGATAACGCCCATCGCGGTTCTTCCCGTTGAACGTACGTCGGTTTCTTTAAATCTTATACACTGACCGTAACGGCTTACCATAAGGACTTCCGCATTATTATCCGTAATCTGAACTTCGATTAACTGGTCGTCGTCACGAAGTCCGATTGCCTGGATACCGGTCTTTCTAATATTGCCATATTCGGATATCGGAGTTTTCTTAACGATACCCTTCTTGGTTGCCATAAATAAGTACTTCTCTTCCGAATAATTATCAATCGGAATAACGGAAGTAATGGTCTCCTGCGGCTGTAACTGTAAGAGATTAATAATTGCGGTACCTCTTGCGGTTCTGCCTGCTTCCGGAATCTCGAATGCCTTCATTCTGTAGACACGACCTAAGTTCGTAAAGAATAAAAGCGTATGATGCGAAGTCGTCATCATAAGGTCCTTGATATAATCATCGTCAATGGTCTCAAGTCCCTTGATTCCGCGACCACCTCTATTTTGAGCACGGAAATTATCTATACTCATTCTCTTGATATAACCAAGCTTAGTCATTGTAATTACGACATTTGTCTTAGGAATCATATCCTCATCTGCAATCTCGGAATCGTCATAACCTATCTTGGTTCTTCTTTCATCCGCATACTTTCTTGAAGTCTCGGACAATTCGTCCTTAATAACCCCAAGTAAGAGCTTTTCGTCGGAAAGAATTGCCTTTAAGTTCTCAATCGTCTTCTTAAGTTCGGCATATTCATTCTCAATCTTCTCGCGCTCCAAACCTGTCAACGCACGAAGACGCATGTCTACGATAGCCTGTGCCTGTGCATCTGTAAGAGAAAAGCGCTCCATTAAAGTGTTCTTCGCGCTCTGCGTATCACGGCTTCCACGAATAATACTTATAACTTCATCGATATTATCAAGAGCAATCAAATATCCTTCTAAGATATGTGCTCTTTCTTCCGCTTTGTTGAGGTCAAACTTGGTTCTTCTTGTAACAACCTCTTCCTGATACTTAAGATACTGTTCAAGAATCTCTAAGATTGTAAGTATCTTCGGCTGGTTATCGACAAGTGCAAGCATAATTACACCGAATGTATCCTGTAACTGTGTATGCTTGTATAACTGATTAAGAACCACGTTAGGATTAACGTCCTTACGTAATTCTATACATATTCTCATACCTTCACGGCTCGTCTCGTCACGAAGATCCGTAATTCCGACAATCTTCTTATCTCTTACAAGCTCTGCAATCTTCTCGATAAGACGCGCTTTGTTAACCATATAAGGTAACTCGGTTACGATTATACGGTTCTTTCCGTTAGCCATAGGCTCGATATTGGTGATTGCACGTACTTTAATCTTACCTTTACCGGTTCTATAGGCTTCTTCTATATCTCTGGTTCCTAAGATTTCACCACCTGTAGGGAAATCAGGACCTTTAATTATACTTAAGATTTCTTCAATCTCTGTGCCGCGGCCTTCCGCTACTCTGTTATCTATAATCTTAATAACAGCATCGATTGTCTCTTTTAAGTTATGCGGCGGCATATTGGTTGCCATACCTACCGCAATACCTGTTGTACCGTTAACCAGTAAGTTAGGGTATCTTGAAGGAAGTACCGTAGGTTCCTTCTCTGTTTCATCAAAGTTAGGAACAAAATCTACTGTATCTTTGTTGATATCTGCAAGCATTTCCATAGAAATCTTGGATAACCTTGCTTCTGTATATCGCATTGCGGCAGCGCCGTCGCCGTCCATTGAACCGAAGTTACCATGGCCGTCTACTAATGGATATCTTGTAGACCAAGGCTGCGCCATATTAACTAACGCGCCGTAAATTGAAGAGTCACCGTGTGGGTGATACTTACCCATTGTATCACCGACGATACGTGCACATTTTCTGTGCGGCTTATCGTAGGTGTTACTTAACTCTATCATTGAGTACAATACTCTTCTTTGTACCGGCTTAAGACCATCTCTTACATCAGGTAATGCACGTGCTGCAATTACACTCATGGCATAATCGATGTATGATGTCTCCATCGTCTTTTTAAGATCGACTTCGTGTATATTGTCAAAAATATTATCTTCCATGCTGAGCCTCTTCCTTAAATATCGAGATTCTTAACGTATTTTGCGTTAGCTTCGATAAATTCTCTTCTTGGTTCTACTTTATCGCCCATTAACGTCGTAAATGTAAGGTCTACTTCCGACTCGGATTCATCATCAACCATAACTTTACGAAGGACTCTTCTTTCAGGATCCATGGTTGTCTCCCATAACTGTTCGGCATCCATCTCACCAAGTCCCTTATATCGCTGTATCTTATTATTACCGTCACGACCTACTTCCGTAAGAATGTTATTTAATTCTTCATCGGAATATGCATACCATACCTTCTTATTCTTCTCAAGCTTATAAAGCGGCGGCTGAGCAAGATATACATGTCCTGTCTTAATAAGTTCAGGCATAAATCTATAGAGGAAAGTAAGCATAAGTGTCGCAATATGCGCACCATCGACATCGGCATCCGTCATGATAATAATCTTATTGTATCTAAGCTTAGATATATCAAAATCATCATGAATACCGGTACCGAAAGCCGTAATCATAGCTTTAATCTCGGCATTGCCGTATATCTTGTCAAGACGCGCTTTTTCAACGTTTAAAATCTTACCTCTAAGTGGAAGAATTGCCTGGGTTGCTCTGCTTCTTGCTTCCTTTGCGGAACCGCCTGCTGAATCTCCCTCTACTATGAAAATCTCGCAGTTATCAGGGTTCTTATCCGAACAATCTGCTAATTTTCCCGGCAAGCTCATTCCTTCAAG
>JAGAAH010000135.1 GCA_017615375.1 Lachnospiraceae bacterium
CTCATAGTACTCGACTATTGACGGGTGTCCGTCCTCAAGACAGATAACTCCGACCTTCTCATCACGTGCAGCCTTTTTAATTACCTTACTTCCGGATGTAAATCCTCCGTCTATGGTCGCACCCACGAATACAGGATCTGCCATTCTCTGTAATACATTATCTACAGCAAATACGTTAAGCCACTCTATTCCTTCCTCTTTAATACACATATCGAGTCCGGAGTGATAAAGTGATGAGAACCATCCTCCGTTACCGTTAGGAGATGTTGCGAGGCGTCCTTTATCTTCAAGAAGTATCTTGCCGTTCATATCCGTTGCAGGCGCCATCTCCTGCTTAAAGAAATGCACATACTCACCCTTATATCCGAAGTACTCATGCTCTTTAAAGAATTCCATGGTAGCTTCATGGTTCTTATCAGATGTCATAACGAATAAGTGAACAAAGGTATCTGCCTTACGTACCACATCCATAAGGTTATTGATAAGGCATTCAAATATATATAATTCACGGGTTACGCCCATGTTAAAGCATCCCTTAGGGCTATCAGAACCGAGTCTTGTTCCCATGCCGCCTGCAAGTAACACTGCTGCCACTTTGCCATTTTTAATTGCATCGATGCCGATTGCTTCAAACTTTGCTCTGTTTGCTTCGATTTCCTTCGCGGTCAGAGCTTTTATCGGGGTAATCTTGCCCTTGCCGCCCTGATGGAATGCACGCTCGATTACGCCGAAGTCTGTCTCTTCTATCTGCTGTAAAAGCGCTTCCTTTTCCTTATCATTAAGTTCGTCATAATACTTTAGAAGCTGCTCCTGTCCGTATTTTGCGCATTTGCTCTTTGCCTGTTCTAATGTACTCATAATGTCCTCCCTGTAGGTAATTCTGTATTTTGGTCTCTAAGTCTTTGTATCTGTCTCATCATATTTCCGGACTCGGAAAGTTTAAGCACGTTACCGATTCTCTTACGTACGAGACTCGAATCGTAAGGCTTAGTAATAATCTCCAATGCGCCACGTGTCAATGCCTGTTCTTCGCATTCTTTCTCGCCCGATGAAGTTATCATAATAACCGGTATCTCTTTGAGGTAGAGATATTCCGCCATCTTCTCGAGAAGCGCAAGTCCGTTCATCTTCGGCATATGTATATCGGCGATTATTAAGCTTATCGACTTAAAGTTATTCTTTAATAGCTCAAAAGCTTCTTCGCCGTTCGTCGCCTCAAGCACATGATACTCATCCTTCATCATGTGAGTGATTATCTGTCTGTCAATCTTCTGGTCATCCACTATAAGGATGGTGCGGCGCACATCCGGAAGCTCCGGCACATAGTTACGCTCACGCTCAAATTCAAGACGCGCGGTAAATTCTTCCTTTGTAATCGGCTTCGAGAAGTAGTATCCCTGGATACAATCGCAGCCCATACTTGCAAGAAGTTCGTACTGTGCCCTGGTCTCTACGCCTTCCGCAACGGTTCCCATGTTAAGGGCGCGCGCCATCTGAATGATGGAATAAAGGATATTGTCGGCGCGCTCCGATGTCTCAAGGTCATCTATAAACTTCATGTCTATCTTTAAGATATCGACGTTAAAGTCCTTAAGCATATTTAATGAAGAATATCCGGAGCCGAAGTCATCCATAAGTATCTGGAAGGATGATTCCTTAAAATCCTTAATAGCCTCTGCCATGTACTTCGGGTTATCCTGATATGCACCCTCGGTAATCTCTAACTTAATTGCCGAAGGTTCAAGATCGTATCTATCAAGAAGTTCCTTAATCTTTGCCGAGAATTCCGTCCTGTAGAAGTTGATTCTCGAGATATTGATGGATATCGGAACTATCTTAACTCCGCGATTCAGCTGTTCTCGCTGGAACTTGCAGACTTCTTCGCATACGAAAAGGTCAAGTATTGCAATAAAGCCGTTCTTCTCGCAAAGCGGGACGAATATTCCCGGATTGATGGTTCCTTTAACCGGATGTTTCCATCTGATCAATGCTTCCGCGGAGGAAGTTCTGCCGGTCTTGGTCTCTACTATAGGCTGAAAGACAACGAAGAATTCTCTCTTTGCCAGTGCCTGTTCCATCTCTATTACAAGCTCCTGCTCGTTTAATATGTCTTCCTTAAGCTTCTCGCTATAATATGCCGACCTAACAAGGTAACTATCTTTAATTGTCTGCAACGCCATATCGGCTCTGTCACACATAAGGTATACCGGCATGTCAGGGTCATTAACTTCATATATTCCCATATGAAGCTGCAAGGTATAATCAATCGGGCTTCTATGGTCCTGACCGGTTAAGATTCTATCTATCTTCGGCATTAAAGTTTCAAGGTATTCCTTGGTCGTACAGAATACGAAGCTATCGGCTTCCGTTCTTGTACAGATTCCCTTATCCTTAAGTAAATCAATTAACTGATGCGCTATGTTTCTTAATACCTGATCGCCAAGGCGGCTTCCGAATAATTCATTGACTACCTTGAAGCGGTCTACATTCCATACCGCGATAATGCACTTTTCCGAGCTTTTAATAATGAATTCTCTGGCTTCCTTGTAAAAGCTCTCCCTATTATATAATCCCGTCAGGATATCGCGCTGAGTCACAAACTTAAGCTCATCTATCTGGTGGGACATCTTAAACTGCGTATATATGACCTTATTAACCACGTTGGAGATACGCTTGCGTACTATTCGCTGGTTATAAGGCTTCGTTATGAAGTCATCCGCGCCAAGTTCAAGAGCTTCGACTTCGTTTTCTTCGTCGAGTTCTTCGGAGTTCACCACTACCGCGATATCCTTAAAAGCAACTTCTTTCTTAATCGTTCTAAGGAAATCGAATCCGTTCATCTTTGGCATAAAAATATCAAGGAGTATGATGTCTACATGTACGCCGCTTCTGAGAAGTTTAAGAGCCTCGTCTCCATCGCCTGCCTCGACTATGTTGTATTCACTTAAGAATATTCCTCGAAGTATTGCCCTGTCGATTGCCCTGTCGTCGACAATCATCATTGTAAGCATCTGTTCCATATAATTACTCCTTTTAGCGTTTAATCTCGCACTGCAGTTTCACTATGTCAAATATCTCCTGATATGTCTTATTATGCTTCTCCGAGAGCGCTTTGACACTCTCATACTCAGGATAAAAGCGCGTCTTGCCGTTAGGCAACGTACACACTTTAACCTCTACATCACCAAGCGGTGTCGGTACCGTAACCTTGTCGCGACGTAAGATGTCGCGTTCCCAAGTAGTCTTTCTTATGCCGATTGTCGTTGTCTCTAAGAAGATTAGTTCTTCGAGTTCATCTGCCTCATCTTCGTGACAGATGACTGTCAGCATAAATGCCGGACGATTCTTCTTCATAAAACACGGCGTATAGCTTACATCAAGTGCGCCTGCCTTAAGAAGACGGTCCATGGTAACGCCTAAAACTTCCGGCGATGCGTCATCTATATTGGTCTCTAATTTAATTACTGTGTCATGGAGTATGTTCTCGTTATTCATTCGTTAGTCCTCCTTAACTTTGCCCGTAACCGCAAGTCGGTTAATCTGCGTTGCCATGTAGCCTGCTCCGTAACCGTTGTCTATGTTAACGACCGCGATGCCGTTGGCGCAGGAATTAATCATTGTAAGAAGTGCCGAGATGCCGCCAAGGTTCACGCCATATCCTACCGATGTAGGAACTGCGATTACCGGCTTATCCGTAAGGCCGCCGATTACGCTTGCCAGCGCACCTTCCATACCGGCGATAGCGATTACGACGTTGGATGCATTGATATCGTCGACTCTGGAAAGGAGCCTGTGAAGGCCGCTTACGCCGACGTCATATATACGGGTAACTTTACTTCCGAAGTATTCTGCAGTCTTCGCTGCTTCTTCCGCTACGAAAAGATCTGCGGTTCCCGCGGTACATACCGCGATGTTGCCGATAAGGGTTGGTTCGGCAGATGATATCGGTTCTTTCTTAATCTGAAGGATACGGGATACCGGGTCATATTCAACCTGCGGAAAAACTTCCTTAATAAGGTCTGCCTGATGCTCGCTTGCTCTCGTGCCGAATACGCATCCGTCCTTCTCGTACAGCTTCTTATATATCTCAATTAAGTATTCGTCGCTTTTACGTTCGCAAAAAACTACCTCTGCGAAGCCCGTGCGGCGCTTTCTGTCTGTATCCAACTTGGCGAAGCCCATTTCTTCGAATGTTCTGTCGCTCATCTTAATATCATCAGCCATTTTCCTCGCTCCTTAAGCCATGTAATTCTGTCACCATTATCGATTGAGCCCATTACGGCTATCATAATCAAATAAACACTGTAGTTTCATTCTATCACCGATTAAATGCACTGTCTACGTTTCAAATATTGAAGAAAGTGTGTTTTGAGACTCCATATCTATACCTATGGTCTCCCCCGGTGTCCGATATACTATATGTGGTACCCCAAATCTGTAAAAAAGTAAAAAAAGCGGTGGAATTTGAAAAAATACAATCGCCGCAAAGCCTTGAAAATACTGGATTTTATCGAATTCCGTCACGACAAAAACAAAAAAATAACGCAAACTACTTTACATTTACGTAAAACTTTTGTAAAATACTAACTGTAGAAAGTCGATTGCTTTCTACACCAGATTCGTCTCTTGACGGAGGGGAGTTGGATTTTGAATAATAGTCGTTGCTTATGCAACCTACCAGAGGCCATTAGGAGAATGAAGACGAACTGAAATTAAGATTCGCATCGCGTGTACCAGGCAATCTACGAAGATTCCCTGGCCTTCAGGTAAACTGAAGTATCTGGAGGCCGTGCGCACAGTATGATAAGCGGGTGGTGGCCGCGTAAGTAGTATGTGCGTATTAATTAAACAAGTGCTTGTAACTTGCAAGCACACGAAATTAACAAGATGAGATTCTTTCTCATCTTTTTTTAATTCATGCAGATAGGTGACACGAAGTATTGCATGTGCGTCTTCGATATAGACACATTTAGATTGTAAAAAGGACGGTACCTTTTTCACAAAATTGTGTGAAAAGGACCGTCCCTATTATTATGCTTTAATACGTCTTACCAGTTCTTTGAAGGTCTCGATATAGTTATCGTAATCTTCTTTGATATATGCGATGTTTTCTTCCTTCGCAGCAAATTCATGCAATCTGGAGTGTTCGGAGAAGTTCTCCGCACCGACTGTTTTCGCCGTTGTCTTAACTGCGTGTGCATCTATGGCGTAATTCTTCCAGTCTGCTTCCTTGTAGAACTTATCAAGATTACTAAGTCTCGTCTCGGCGTCATTTGCAAAATCCTGTAAGATCTCTCCATACAGCTCTTCCATTCCGCCGCAGTAATTAATTCCCACTTCCCTATCAATTACAAAATCCTGCTCGTTCATATTATCATCTCCATATCTTATAATATGTGTTCACGCGTATCTCTTAGAAAGAGCCGTGACTGCCGCCATGAGTTCTTCCGGATGAAGACGTATGTGTCGACGAACCGGATGAGGATTTGGTCTCTCTGACGGTCTTAGTAACTGTTGCATAGAGGAATGTATCCTTATTGATATTAATATCTACCGAATTAGGATCTACGTAATTATGAGCATCTGCTGCAAAGCGC
>JAGAAH010000136.1 GCA_017615375.1 Lachnospiraceae bacterium
ACTTTATAAGTATACTTCTTTCCGAGTGTTAACTTCGTATCTGAATATTTTAAAGTTGTACTGTCTACTATCTTAAGTAATGTATACTTCCATTCGCCTTCTGCTTTTCTGTATATTTCGTAAGTAGTAGCTCCTTCGACCTCCTTCCAGGAAAGGTCGATAGTTGCTTCCTTTGAATTACTTATAGTAAGGTGAGAGTTATTTAATGTAAGCGGTCTTCTGTTATGTCCGTTTCTTGCAAGTACTTTAATACAAGCATTTGCTTTTCCGTAGTTTACTAAATCTTCCCAACTTCCGTTATTTTTCTTAATGAATGTTTCATTTGGATTAGCAGATGCATGGCTTGTTATTGTTCCGCTACGCCACTCATTATCGATGTAATAAGTAACCGGATTAAAAAAATGCACTGTAACGAAAATGTCGTCATTTGCGGATACATTTACGCCGTTGCTAAACTGTAATGTCTGATAGCCATTTTCTGTAAGCGAAACTGTTTCCGTATGTATACAGTTATTCTCATTTATGCTTTCAACACTAGCTGTGTTGTTATATACTTTAATTGTTGCCTGTGTCTTTCCTTCTAACTTAACTGCAACTCCTGTTAAGGTCTCATCACTGTTTGCTTTAAAAGAAATTGCAATGTCGTTAGTGCTTTTGACTTCTGTCAAACCTATTCCGCCGTCATATGTATAAAGCCAATCATAAGTCTCAACAGGAGCTACTTCGAATGAGTAAACGAGCTGATCATATGTTGGGTCTATGTAGTTGCAGTAAGAAATGTATGAATAATTAAGACCTCCACTATTTTTAACAATCCATGCACCATCTTTTGGGGCAGGAGTTGCAAAATTGGTTCTGCTGTAATAATCGTCCCAACCAATAATAACAAGCACATGCCCTCCGCTAAGCTTAGACTTATTATTCCTGTACCAATCTTCTGACATGTAGTAGCTATGATTTCGGTTGCTGAATATCTTGCTGGTGTCCGAAGCAGAGCGAATACTAGTTACTGCTGCACCATACTTCATGACTGCATATTTGATAGCAGTCTCGTCGTTTCTTGAAACTGAACTAACTCGAGAGCACCTGAAAACTTCTTTACCGATACAGTCCGAATAAATATCGTGGATTATATCCTTATACGGGTATTCGGATTCAAGTCCTATACCTAATCCATTCATTAAGCTATATCCTGCGATACTTGCTGATCCTCCGTTGTACCACTCAGCTGCCGAAGTTGAGATTCCTTCTCCAGCAATATTGCTGTTATCTGTGTCGATAATATGCTTAGCACACCAAGCTAAGTATCTTTCCGATAAATTATATTCGCCGTATCCTTTTACAAGTGCATTACTTTCAAGTGCAGCTATTGTTGCAAATGCCCAGCATGTTCCATACTTGCCTTGATTTCTCTTCGGAGTTACTAACCCGTAATCTCTTAAATCAAACTTAGCAGGTAATTCGCCTGAAGACTCAACACTTGCGAGTACTTCTCTGTATTCTTCGATACCCTTACTCTGTCCTGCATTAACAGGTCTCGCATACAATGTGCTTATGACAAGTACTAAGATAAGTAACAAACTTAAAGCTCTCTTTTTCATATATTCCAACTCCTCACCTTATATTATTCTATATTAATATTCTCATATCAAACGCACATGTCTATTATATACTCTTCCCATTCAAAAGTACATCTTAAACACTTCCCGAAGCATCATTGCATTTGTATTGATTTAGAAGTATAATAGCATCAATATAGTAATTATAGGAGGTATATCTATGGCAAGCACAATTCAATTACGTGTAGACGATGAATTAAAGCTCAAGTCAGACCAGCTTTTTAAGGAATTGGGCACCGATACTACAACTGCTATCAGAATTTTCTTAACCAGAGCTGTTGCAATTAATGGATTTCCGTTCGAAATTAAGAAAACTGAACCCGATCCATTTGCAGGCATGTCGGAAGATGAGCTTCTTAAAAAAATCGCTCTTTCTAAGCTTCACGCTGACGAAGGTAAATATCGTGTTGCAGATGAAACAATATCTGATCTAAGGGGGAAATATGGAATATAAAGTTTACATTACTGAGGATGCAGAAAGAGACTTAGATAGTTTCATCTACTATCTACTCTTCGAAAAACTCAATGAACAGGCTGCCGCAAGTCTACTTGATGATTTCGAAGCTACCAAGAAACAACTTTCACTTGTCGCCGGCAGCCTAAAACCCTGTACGAACGAAAAACTTAAAGCTCAAGGATACAAGCGAATCAATTTTCTCTATCACAGATACTTCATTATATATCACATTAATGGAACAAACGCCATTATCGATAATATTTTCCACGAATTACAAGACTACGAAAACAAACTCAACTAATAAATCTATATCAAATACTCCATTTTCAACCTGATAGCTATGATTTATAACCTGATAGGCAAATCATGTTTACACCCATTATTATCTTCTCTATAATTAACTCATAAGATTAACCGAACGGAAAATGCATATTAAAAAAGAGGAGAGATGTTATGAGTAACGTATTTTCAAGCAGGAATTATAGACTGGTATTTTTCGGCGCACTCGTATCCGAACTTGGGGCGCTTTTATACAGCTTCGCAGTAAGCTTCTATATACTTGAAATCAGTAATAATAACGCATTCTTACAAGGCTTATACCTTGCACTTTGCGGAGCCACATTACTTCTTTTTACTCCTATAGGCGGAGTATTCGGAGACAGATTCAATAAAGCAAAGATAATGTTTACATGCGATTATATGAAGGGCAGCCTTATAATAATCGCAACTATACTTATGATGCTTTTCAGAAGTAACACCGCGCACCTTATTATTCTGTTTGCAATCGGTATTGTAGGTAATGGTGTAAGCGGTATATTTAACCCGGCATCGGGCGCACTGCTTCCTCACATAGTTCCGGAAGATAAGTTGCAGCAGGCCAATTCATACTTTGCCATTAAAAGCTCTGCAGAGGGAATCTTAGGAATAATCCTTGCAGGAATTCTATACACAATGCTTCCTATCCAGGTATTATTCTTGATTGTCGGCGTGTGCTTTATTTTATCCGGAATATCCGAGATGTTCATAAAATATGATTTTGTTAAATCAGACGATAAGATGACGGTTAAGCTTGCGCTTTCCGATATGAAAGAAGGTTTTACCTACCTTACGTCCCGCAAAGCTATACTTGCACTTGTGTTGGCAATTCTTTTCATTAACTTCTTCTTTGCACCTATCACAAGTAACTTTTTACCTTACTTTGTAAAAACAGACGTTGCAAATGCACCTACCTATCTATTTAAAAGCTTCATTAAACCTGAGATGTGGATTTCAATCTTCAGTGTATTAATGGGATTAACTTCCCTTGTCGCATCTTTTATATTAAGTGGTCAAAAGCAGGAAGATAAGTGCGGCAGAAAAGTTGCAAAAAGACTTTTTATCGAAGCTTTACTCATAGTCGGACTTACCATAAGCTATATTATATTTGTTGCAGGCGGCAAGTCGCTTAATGCATTTCTCATAATACTGTCACTCGGTATTCTTGTCGTAGGGTTCTTACTTTCTTTTATCAACATTCCGATAAGCACTGTCCTTATGCGAGTTGTCGATAAAGATAAGTTAAGTAAAGTTACAAGTATCTTGGGAATCTTGTCACAAGGTCTTATCCCGATAGCATCGGTTATTGCAGGTGCAATTTTGCAAGGGCTCGGAAGCTCGTTCCTTCTTGGCTTCTGCTCTGCGGGATTCCTTATTACATCAATAGTGCTTATGGGCAACAAGAAAGTAAGCGAAATCTAATATACAAAAAACGCCGCAGTCATCACTGCGGCGTTTAATTTCATAATTCAATTAGCTAAATAAGCCGGTTAAAAAATCAAGAATCTCCTGGAAAAACTTCTTAATCATATCAATTATGGAATTGGCATCCATACTGTCAAGATCTATTCCCATGGCTTTTAAAGCATTATACATATCCGTTGCCTGCTTTGCGAGTGCATGCGGATCTATATCCATCTTGGCAATCTTCTTAAGAAGGTCAACAACCTGTGTTACCTGCGCCTCCGTAAGCTCCATGTCAAACTCTTTTGCTGCTTCCTTAACGGCACTTCTTATCTCTTCATCACTTTCAAGATCTTCTGCCACAACAAGCTGCTTTGCATATGCAATAAACTCTGCAACCTTATCTGTATCACCAAGATATGTTCCAAGCTTACCCGTAAGTACAAGCTCGTTTGTTGCAACCATAAGTACCTGCTCATCCAATACTTCGCCTGTCATATCGCAATATGCCTTAACGATTCCGATTAATGCTGCCGTACCGGATAAATCAAAAGGAGCTGCAATAATCACTTCTGCATCCTGTACGCCTGCTGTAATAAGCGCGTTCTGATACATCGATACCGTACAGTAATCAATATTGTGAGTTGTAATCTTAAGCCCCGTACCCGGTGCCTTCGGAACAAACTTCACCGAAGAGAATGCCTTGGTACCAATCTTATCCTTATCTACAAATGCATCGAGATACTTATGCTCTTCACTGTTGCTAACCGTAAGTACCTTAAACTGCGGAAGTTCCTCTTCCATTACGCCAAGCAAATTAAGAACCGTCTTCTTCTGGTCTTCACTTAGATCTTCACCGAAGACTATATATGACTGACCATATCCATCGGCATTCATTGCTTTTTCCGCATTTCCCGTAGCAGAACTTGCCAAAGCCTTAGCAGAACAAGTTAAAAGCATACAGCATAAAAGCGCAAATGCCACTATTCTCTTTTTCATTTTCAAATCACTAATCCTTTCATGTAAGAACGAATTTCTTACAATAAAAAACCTGTACTTATAAATACCTATTAAACAACAACCTACTCATTTTATCACCAATTTATTTTTTGTCAAGTTAAAAAGGCGACCTCCCAAGAAATCGCCTTTTATCAACACTTTTATGACCTTTTATGCGTTGTAATTACTTACCATCTTTCCGAGTTCATTGGAAAATCCGGTAATCTTATCTGCCTTATCATAGATATCATCGATGATATATCCTATCTTCGTTACCGCATCGGACGTAAGACCTGCGGATGAAGCATTCTCCTGAGAAATTGACGATAAGCTCTTAATCGAATCATTAAGTACGTTACAAGCTGTCTGTATTCCCTCAACATCACGTCTGATTACTTCAAATGTATCCTTGGTTCTGTCGATATTCTCAAACAATGTATCGAGATGTTCCTTTGAATACCTACTCGTGCCTTCCTGCTCGGACATAACTTCGTTAAGCTGTTTTACAAGATCAATTGCTTTTGTCGTCTGTCCCTTTAATTCATCCATTATCTGCTTAATTGATGCTGCAGAATCATTGGACTGAATAGCTAAGCTTCCGATTTCTTCAGCTACAACTGCAAATCCTCTTCCGGCCTCGCCCGCTCTTGCAGCTTCTATGGAGGCATTAAGCGATAAGAGATTAGTCTGACTTGCAATTTCGTTAATAACATTGGCTGCTTCAATAACGTCGTCAACCGACGCACCTACCGTACTCATTCCGGCAGTTACCTGTTCAAGCTCTGCCATTGACTTCTGAATAGCGTTAATAAGTA
>JAGAAH010000137.1 GCA_017615375.1 Lachnospiraceae bacterium
CGTCCGCATCCTTATATTCAAAATTAAGTGATTCTACCGAACGGTCCTTCTTCATCGTCTCAATCGCTTTAAGAACGACTTCGTTGGCAACTCTGTCACCTTCCGCGTCGCCGTCCTGCGAGTAAAGATAGGTCTTATCGGATATGCGCACTATATAATATGTGGAGCCCGGCTTTTGCTGATAAAGTTCTTCGAGGAATCTTGCGAGCGCCGGTGTATATTCACCACCATTTGTATGGTTTACATAGCCTCTTACAACCTTTGCTTTAATCGCCGACTCTTCAACAAGATTATGAAGTGCGGATTTTCTATAATTGTCGGCAACAAAATGATCCGTCATAAGAAGCATGGTAATTATAAATACACCAAGGAAACATCCCAGTATAATGTATGAATTTCTCTCTGATTTTTTACTCTTCATAAACCCACCTGTTTTTTATATATAATAAGGTTGTTAAATAACACTCATACATAATTATTTTACTTCATTTTCCGCATATTATCAATCAGGCGCAGGGTTATTTGCTGAAATTTCACATAAGTA
This sequence comes from Lachnospiraceae bacterium, assembly GCA_017615375.1. Classification (GTDB taxonomy): domain Bacteria; phylum Bacillota; class Clostridia; order Lachnospirales; family Lachnospiraceae; genus XBB1006. The sequence goes on from JAGAAH010000137.1 coordinate 545, forward strand.
GTATAATTTTTACCAAGAATTATTAAGAAAAAGAGGATTCCCTTATGATTAAAGCAGAAAAAGAGCTTAGAGATTACTTCGAAAAAATGGGCGATTATAACCAGGCAGCCAAGATGCTCAGCCTCGATATGTCAACCAACATGCCGAAAGAAGGATTCGAACGCCATAGACGAGCATTAACACGCCTTTCGGGTGAGCTTTTTGCCATGAATACGGCGCCTAAGCTAAAAGCGCTCATAGAGGAGTTATCGCTGCCGGAGCATTATGCAGAACTTTCTCCCGAGATGAAATTCTCGGTAAGCTTAATGAAACGTGAATTTACGGAGAATTCAAGGATACCGGCCGAGCTTCACAATGATTATGTCAGTGAAAAAGCGCTTGCCAACAAGAAATGGCAGGAAGCCAAAAAAGCCGGGGATTTCGAGCTTTTTAAGGATCAGCTTCAGAAGGTTATCGACCTAAAAAAGGAAATCATAGCATATAAGCATCCTAATGAACCCGTATACGATGCGCTTCTTAACGAGTGCGAAGAAGGCATGAATACAGAGACTTATGATAAATTATTCAGTGAACTAAAAGAATTTCTGATTCCGTTTATCAAAGAAATCTTAAGTAAACCTGAGCCTGACGATTCGAAGTTTAACAGAATTTACGACTTAAACCATGAAAGAAAAGCGCAAGAATACCTGCTTAAATATATCGGCTTCGACTACGACCGCGGTACGACCGCAGAAACGGAGCATCCTTTCACATCTGCTTTTTCTTCGAAAGACGTGCGTATAACCAATCATTTTCATGAAGATACCGCGATTCGCCCGATGTTCTCTTCAATACATGAAGGCGGGCATGCGATTTTCGGACAGAATGTAAATCCGGCATTCGACGGACTTCCTGCGGAAAACTGCAGATACGCCGGACTTCACGAAAGTCAGTCGAGATTCTACGAGAATACTTTGGGACACAACATCAACTTCTGGAAGCCGATATATAAGGACATTCAAAAGATTGTGCCGGAATTTAAGGACGTTAGCCTCGAAGAATTTAACAGAGAAATCAATCACGTAAGAAACAGCTTCATAAGAACCTGTGCGGATGAAGTTACTTACTGTCTCCATATAATAATCCGCTACGAGCTGGAAAAAGAAATATTCGTAAATAACGTGCCTGTCTCTAATCTTCGCGATATGTGGAATGAAAAAATGCAGGAATACTTGGGGCTAACACCACCGGATGACGCGCTCGGAATATTGCAGGATATGCATTGGGCGAATAATTACTACGGCTACTTCCCGACATATCTTCTCGGAAGCATATATGACGGCATGTTCCTGGAAGCTTTGGAGCGTGACCTTGGGGACGTGGATAAGGTGCTTTCGGATGGCAGAATTATGGACATTACAAAATGGCTTAACGAAAAGATTCATGTATACGGCAGTACAAGAACACCGCGCGATACGATAACGGAAGTTTGCGGTAAAGAGGTAACCGCAAAGCCTTTGTGTGATTACTTCAAGAAGAAGTATACGGATATATATAAATTATAGAACCGGGTATAGATGCATATAATATATGCATCTATATTTATGTCTCGATATATACAAATGTAAAGAAAGTAAATTAGAAACAATTTAGTCAAGCAAAATTTACTTGTCAATTTGTACTTAACATTATACAATCAATATGGAATTATGTTGAACAATTGTTTATTTATTATCAAACAATTGTTATCTGTATATTTATCTTAAAAGAAAGGCTAATATGTACGCTTTTAAATTACAAGCCGGTGCGTTGCTCTGCTGTACTTACTTCATAGCGGCATACCTCCGCGGACTTAAGCCCGGTAAACGCACATACGGTGACAGGTTATTCGCTTTTATACTGTTTATGGCTCCGCTTGCTGCTATCTTTGACGGCGCAACGGCCGTAACGGTCAATATGCTTGACAAAGTTCCATTATGGGTTAATCTTGCACTCCATGCAGCATTCTTTATAAGCATGGATTCTATTCTTATAGCTTTATTTGCATTTATCGTATATCAGACCGTGGGAATCCGGAATAAGAAGCACTTCCTGGCAATCATTTCACCGGGTATAGTAATTAACCTTATGGTTATCTATTACATCAACAGATTGCATTTTATCAAGGGACGCACGACCAATTATTCAATGGGCATCTCCGTATACTTAAGCTACGGACTCATGCTTTTCTACTTTATATTGATTGCGCTTCTTTTCATGACGCACTCAAGGTCTTTAATAAAGACCAAGCTTAAAGCTTTGACCTTGCTTATGTTCTATATGGGAACACTTCTCGCGGTACAGATTATCGTCCCTGAATCGCTTATTACTGCGCTTCTTCCAATCGGTGCGGTTTCCGTTTTATATGTAAACTTCCAGGATCCTGCATTACAGGAATTAAGACATTATAACGAAGAAATGATTACCGGTTTTGCGACGCTCGTAGAAAGCCGAGATTTATCGACAGGTAACCATATAAAGCATACCAAGGGATATGTAGAGATTATCTTAAACGAGATGCGTAAAAGCCCTCGTTACAGCAAGGTTATCACACAGGATTTCATAGAAAACGTACTTAATGCGGCACCTATGCATGATATCGGAAAGATTGCGATTCCGGACCAGATTCTCTGCAAGCCGGCAAAGCTTACAGCTGAAGAATTTGAAGTAATGAAGACACATACAACAATTGGTTTGCAGCTTCTC